>CAZGWS010000001.1:0-21943 GCA_964528805.1 uncultured Lentimicrobiaceae bacterium
ACAGTTCAATAGAAAATCCTTGCACTTTTAACGAGAATAACAACTATATCTTATTGACAATATATATTATATGCGTTTTTCACAGCCTCTAAATACCTAATAGCACTTCAACAGGACTTTTCGCACCAAATAACATTCGTTCAGGAGATTCTAACATTTCTTTTACTTTTACTAAAAAGCCAACTGACTCACGTCCATCAACAACCCGGTGGTCATAGGATAAAGCGATATACATCATTGGGTGAATTTTAACTTTCCCATCAACAGCAACGGGTCTTTCAACAATATTGTGCATACCCAGTATTGCGCTTTGTGGTGGATTTAATATTGGTGTTGACATCATCGAACCAAAAACACCTCCATTTGTAATTGTAAAAGTACCCCCCGTCATCTCTTCCAACGAAAGCTTGTTGTCGCGAGCCTTAATAGCAAGGTTTTTAATTTCTTGCTCAATCTGTGCAAGACTGAGACTTTCAGCATTGCGAACAACAGGTACAACAAGTCCCTTAGGTGCACTAATTGCAACGCTAATATCAACATAATCAAAGTTAACAATCTCATCACCACTAATTTGTGAGTTTATCTGTGGAAAAAAGACCATTGCTTCTGTTACAGCTTTTGTAAAAAAAGACATAAATCCCAGATTAATATTATGCTGCTTGCTAAATGCTTCTTTATAGTTTTTACGAATTGCCATAACGGAAGACATATTTACTTCATTAAATGTTGTAAGCATGGCTGTTTCACTCTTTACAGAAACCAATCGCTGTGCTAATTTTTTTCGCAACATGCTCATTTTAACACGTTTACTTGTACGCCCACCTGTCCACACTGATTTTACCTGATTTGTACTCACCTCCGATTTAATGTTGCCACCCTCAATATAATACTCTACATCTTGTTTATTTACACGATGTTGCTTAAAAAATTCAAGAATATTACTATCGTTAATATCATTTGCGTTCATAAGTTTTCTTGCAAGGGGTGATATATTTAACCCCTTAACACTTAAATCAACTTTTGTCTTAGTTAGTTTTTTATTCTCATCAGCACTTTCTTTTTCTACCGGCTTCTCATTTTCATTTCTGGCATCTTCTTTTGGTTTTTGCACGACTTTACCTATTAGAGAAGTATCAATTTCAGCAATTATTGAATTTACATCAACAGTTTCGCCCTCTTCAACCAAAATTTTTATCTGCCCTGTGGCAATAGCAGATATACTAAGTGTGGCTTTATCTGAGTCTATTTCAACAATTTCCTGATTTTCCTCAACCTGCTCACCATCGGCAACAAGCCAACCTGCTATCTGCACCTCAGATATTGATTCTCCAGGACTTGGAACTTTTATTTGAACTTTCATTCTAATATATTTTGTTAATAATTGATTTTATTAATAATAAAGCAATAATTAGTTTAATGCATTATCTAATATACTACTCCAGTTTCCGGATTCCCGAGTGGAAAGTACTCTCAATCTTCTCAACGTGAAGTTCTTGAAGTTCTTTTTCAAACGATTTCCATTTATTCCCAATACATGCCATTTTACACTCATCCTTAATATAGGGGCAGATACACTGCTCAAAAACTTTATCAATTATTTTTTGCTGTCTGATAATATGAAATTTACCTGATCCGGTGGCAGGGCTTCCACTGGCAGGTCTCGATATTACTTTAATGTTTATGAGCGGTAGCAGTGTATTTTGAATAAACTCCCATGCACCCATATTTGCAGGTTCTTCCTGTGCCCAAATAAATGAAATTACATTTTTATATTTTGATAATATGTTGTTTAGCATTTCCATTGGGAATGGATAAATTTGTTCAATACGAATTATTGCTACATTATTTGTGTATTGTTGTTTTTGCTCTGAGAGTAATTCATAATAAATTTTACCTGTACATAATACTATCTTATCTATACCATCCGGATTTTCAATCTTGTCATCAATAATTTCCTTAAATCCCCCTTTAGTAAAATCGCTAACCGACGAAATACACATTGAGTGACGTAATAAGCTTTTTGGTGTAAAAATAATAAGGGGTTTACGGAACGAGCGAAATAATTGTCGGCGCAATATATGAAACAAATTAGCGGGAGTTGTGCAATTTGCAACCTGTATGTTATTGTCGGCACATAGTAATAAATATCGCTCCATGCGTGCACTTGAATGTTCAGGACCTTGGCCTTCATAGCCATGAGGCAAAAACACAACAAGGTCGTTCATCACATTCCACTTATCTTCGGCACTACTGATAAATTGATCGAAAATAACCTGAGCTGTATTTGCAAAATCACCAAATTGAGCTTCCCAAATGGTTAGTTTATGTGGCGATGCCAAGGAGTAGCCATACTCAAAACCCAACACTCCGTATTCAGATAAGTTTGAATTAAAGATATTAAAAGGTGCCTGATTAGGACTAATATGCTGCAAAGGAATGTATTTTTCTTCTGAGTCTTCAAGATTTATAACGGCATGACGATGGGAGAATGTTCCTCTTTCGACATCTTGCCCACTAAATCGAACAGGAATTGATTCATTAATTAGACTGCCATATGCTAATAACTCGCCCATAGCCCAATCAAATTTTCCCCCGTCTTCAAGCATATTTTTACGTTGCTGTTGCAACCTGACACTTTTTCTGAAAAACCTTTTATCATCAGGAAGACTTGTTAACTTATCAACAATATAGACCAACTCATCCTCTCTAATGGAAGTATCAGGTGATAATTTGAAGTCGTTAGGTGTTGCTTTTACAATATCACTCCAAGTGTCTGCTAAAAAGCTATGAATTGTTGTTTTGTTATTATTTTTCTTTTTTGTAAAACTCTTATTAAGTTTTGCATGAAATAATTCTTCCTCTTTTTTACATTCTAACTCTTGAGCAACGCCCTGTTTTACAAGCTCGTGCTTGTATAAAACGTATGCATTATCATGTTTTGCTATGGCTTTATAAAGTACGGGCTGGGTAAATCGCGGTTCGTCGCCTTCGTTATGACCGTATCTCCTGTAGCAGAGCATATCAATAATAACATCTTTTTTAAATTTATTTCTAAACTCCATAGCTGTTTGGATGCAGTAAACCAAAGCTTCAGGATCGTCTCCATTAACATGAAAAACCGGCGATAAAGTAATCTTTGCAACATCAGTACAGTAAGTACTTGACCTTGCATCTAAGTAATCTGTAGTAAAACCAATTTGATTATTTATTACAAGATGAATTGTCCCGCCGGTGGTAAAACCTTTTAAGTCCTGCATTTGAATAACTTCATACACAACACCCTGCCCGGCAATAGATGCATCACCATGTATCAATATAGGTGCTATTTTATTACTATCACCATTGTATATTTCATCAATTTTAGCACGAGTTATACCTTCAACCACAGGGTCAACAGCTTCGAGATGTGAAGGATTTGGAGCAAGAGTAAATTTAACCTGTTTACCGGTGCTGGTACTACGTTTAATTGTATATCCCAAGTGGTATTTTACATCACCAAGCAGACCCTCATCGTCATATTCAACGCCTTCAAACTCCGAAAAAATATCCTTGAAAGGTTTTCTAAGTATATTAACAAGAACATTTAACCTACCTCTATGCGGCATACCAATAATAAATTCTTTAATCCCTAATTCAGAGCCTTTTTCCATTATTGCATCCATTGCCGGAATGATAGCTTCTGCACCTTCAAGCGAGAACCGCTTTTGTCCCGGAAACTTATTTTGTAAAAATGATTCAAACATAACAGCCCGGCGCAACTTCTCAAGTATGTAAAGCTTTTCAACATTAGAGTAAATTGGTTTATTTTTAGTGCTTTCAAAACGGTTCTGAAGCCACTTTGCCATTTCTAAATCTCTGATAAATAAATACTCAACACCAATTGAGCTACAGTATGTTTCTTCTAAAAATGAAATAATATCTTTTAGTTTGGCTGAACCAATTCCAATATTATTACCGGCTTCGAATGTTCTTTCCAAATCGGCATCTGTGAGATTGTAATTTTTAATGTCTAAGTTAGGTTTATATTCTCTTCTTTTACGTACAGGATTTGTTTTTGTGAAAAGATGACCGCGTCGCCGGTAATCATTTATCAGATTTATCACTTTAAACTCATCAGATGTTTCTGATTCTTTGACTACTGATGAATAGTTTTGAAAGGCAAAGTCCATACCTTCAAAAAAGCTCTCCCAACCTTTATCCAACTCCTTAGGCGACACTTTAAATTTTTTATAGAGTTCTTCAATAACTATAGGATCGGAATTATTTAAAAAACTGTATTTGTCCATAATATTCTGTTAATTAACTAAATATTTGATAGTTACCGATTTAATGTTAATTTACAACACTACCTGTACTAATCTGATTTTTTCAAAATTACAATTTCTTACCATACAAATCATAATTTAGAATGTTTCTAAATTATATTTACAGGTAAAAAAATCCCGATGACCAAAGTATGGCATCGGGATATTAATTGTTGTTGCTGAATTATTCGGGATGAATTGCTTCAACCGGACAAACGTCAGCACATGCGCCACAGTCAGTACAAAGGTCAGGATCAATTACATAAATATCTCCTTCAGAAATTGCCTCTACAGGGCACTCGTCAATACATGTACCGCAAGCAGTACAGTCATCATTAATTTTATAAGCCATAATACAAGTTATTAATATTTTTTGCAAATATATATATTTGTTTAATATGTTGTTTTTTTATTCATTTTTTTTATTTGATTTTTTCTATTCTATTTACCAGTAAATTTTTAGTACCAATTCAAAAAAACTAAACAAAATCAGCTATTTATTATTTAGACTAAATATACTTAAAGAATATTGTACTTATTAACTTTTTAAATCATTTTGTAAGGTTCAATATATCAGTAATTAATCTCTTTTGAGTTAACAAAAACAGAATCTGAAAATGTTAAAAAAAAATTGCATTATTTAGGATTAATATATCAAATTAAGATTAAATTTGCCGTTTATTTTTAAACATATTGCACTTATGACATCAAAAAAAAATAAAGTTATTGAATTAGAGCAAGCCGTTATCAGATTTGCCGGCGATTCAGGTGACGGGATGCAACTAACAGGTAATTTATTTTCAGATTCAACAGCCTTTGCAGGTAATGATTTTGCAACTTTCCCTGACTATCCGTCAGAAATTAGAGCTCCACAGGGAACCATATCAGGAGTATCAGGATTCCAAATACATTTTGGACATACAGACATCCACACATCAGGTGATTTAGCTGATGTACTTGTAGCAATGAATCCGGCATCTCTAAAAGCCAACATGCGTTGGATTACAAAAGATGCAATTATAATTGTGGATACCGATTCGTTTATCGACAAAAATTTTGTTAAAGCAGGATATCTTGAAAATCCTCTTCTTGACGAATCATTAGTTGGGCATATTGTTGTTAAAGCTCCCCTTACAACTTTAACTCGTGAAACTGTTAAGGAACTACATTTAGATAATAAAACTGCACAGAAATCGAAAAATATGTTCGCACTTGGTATTGTGTACTACATGTTTAATATGGATTACAAACATACATTTTCATTTTTTGAGACGAAATTTAAAAAGAATCCTTTAATTGTAAAAGCTAATAAATTGGTGTTAGAAGCCGGTTATAATTTTGGCGAAACATTGGAAGTGTTTGCCAACACCTACAAGGTTGAATCTGCACCTCTTGAAAAAGGTACTTATCGAAACGTTACCGGTAACCTAGCAACATCATGGGGTTTGCTTGCCGCTTCCGAAAAATCAGGACGCAACATTTATCTTGGCTCCTACCCTATCACACCGGCTACGGAAATATTACAAGAATTAGCAAAACATAAAGAATTTACGGCTATTACATTTCAAGCTGAAGATGAGATTGCAGGTATAGTTTCTTCCATTAGTGCCAGTTTTGCCGGTGCTTTGGCAGTTACGTCAACTTCCGGTCCCGGTCTTTCACTTAAAAGTGAGGCTATAGGCTTGGCTGCTATTACAGAGTTACCTATCGTAATTGTTGATGTTCAACGTGGTGGTCCTTCCACCGGGCTCCCTACAAAATCAGAGCAAAGCGATTTAATGCAGGCGTTATTTGGAAGAAACGGTGAAGCTCCTGTTATAGTTATTGCTGCATCAAGTTCTGCTGACTGTTTCTACTCATCATTTGAAGCTGCAAAATTAACTCTTGAGCACATGACCCCTGTAATTTTACTTACTGATGGTTCGATAGCAAATGGATCTGAAGTTTTCAAGATTCCAAAAGTTGCAGATTTGCCTGATATTACCCCCCCCCTGGTAGAAGCAAATGATACTACATATCAGCCTTATGCACGGGATGAAAAAACTCTTGCTAGAAGATGGGCATTACCAGGTACAGCAGGATTAAGACATAGAATCGGAGGGCTTGAAAAAGAAGATATTACCGGAAATGTCTCTATGGATCCTCTTAACCACGAGCGCATGAGCTATCTAAGAAAAGAAAAAGTTAATCGTGTAGCTAATTATATACCTAAGCAAGAGGTAATTGGAGCCAAAGAAGGTGACTTACTCGTGGTTAGTTGGGGTGGTACTTTTGGCGTAATGCTAACAGCAATTGAAAAACTCAGAGCTGAAGGAAAATCAGTTGGTTTGGCACATTTTAAACATATTATGCCACTCCCCAAAAATACAAGAGATGTATTCTTAAAATATAAAAAAATTGTTGTTTGTGAAATTAACATGGGACAATTTGTGAATTATTTACGTATGGAGTTACCGGAGTTTACCTATGATCAGTTTAATAAATTACAGGGGCTCCCATTTATGGTTTCTGATGTAGAGACTAAGATAAATGAACTTTTAAATTATTAATACAGATGGAAAATAGAGTAAACATAAAGAGCCTTAATCTAACAAAAAAAGATTTTGAAAGTGACCAAATGGTAAAATGGTGTCCCGGTTGTGGTGATCATGCAACACTAAGAGCCGTTGAAAATGTTTTTCCTGAACTTGGAATTCCAAGAGAAGATTTTGTGGTAGTTTCCGGAATTGGATGCTCATCACGGTTTCCTTATTATATGAACACATACGGAATTCATGGAATTCATGGTAGAGCAGCATCTTTAGCCGTGGGAATTAAAATAACAAACCCGAAACTAAGTGTTTGGATAATATCTGGCGATGGCGACTCAACTGCTATTGGAGGCAATCATCTTATTCATTTTGCCCGCCGCAATCCCAATATTAATTATTTAATGTTCAATAATAAAATATACGGGCTTACTAAAGGGCAGTACTCCCCAACAACACCATTTGGATCTCGAACAAAATCATCACCACAAGGTACATTCGAGCCCCCATTTAATCCAGGTGAACTCGTTATTGGTGCTAAAGGGAAGTTCTTCGCAAGAGTACCCGACACAAATCTTAAGCTAATGTCCAAAATATTTAAAGAAGCAGCCGAATTTAAAGGCGCATCTATAATTGAGGTGCTTTCCAATTGCGTTATTTTTCAAAATAAAATTCATGCACTTATCACCGGCAGAGATACTAGATTAGATAACCAAATAATACTTGAAGCCGGTAAACCTATGTTATATGGAGAGGATAATAAAAAAGGTATTGTTATAGAAGGTACTCATTTAAAAGCAGTTGTAATTGGTGAAAATGGAATAACAATTGATGACATTCTTATTCACCATCCCGAAACTGAAGACCCTGGCATACACATGATGCTTGCAGAAATGGCATCTCCTAAACTGCCCGCCGCACTTGGTATAATAAGAGCCGTTAAAACTAATACACTAGAAGAAAATATTTGGAATGCCGTTAAGGAAGTAAAAGAAACTTCTCCTTTCAAATCGGTTGACGATTTACTGGTTAGTGGTAATACTTGGGAAATTGAATAGTTAATTTGACTTTCAAAAATATTATAATTGTTAATTTTGTGTGTTTATAGTTCTGTAAATTTTATTCTTTAATTTCAAAAAGAAAATAAATTGCTTTCATAGCTTTTTCGTTCTGCCGGATGATAGTTGCATTGGGCATTTCTTTTAATTAAATGAAAATTGTACATAGAGTTTGCTGAAAAGTTCGGAAGTGCGTTAGATTTGGCGCTTGTGAATTGTAGATGTATAGAAATACTTCAAGATGAACAAGTTTCAAAGATGATGTGCTTCCGGACAGCCAAAAATATTAAACTTTAATATGGATAGATGTAAGCCTTTTATACAGTTCAATGGAAAATACTTGCACTTTTAACAAGAATAATAAACTATATCTTATTGACAATATATATAATATGCGTTTTTCAGCAAGCCCTACTTAGCACCTGCAAGAAAACTTATATTTTGCCACATTAAATATAATAAACATTAATTTTAACCGTTTATTCCAAAAAATCAATTCATAGAAGTTGAAACTACAAAATATGAAAAACAAAATTATACCTATTGCATTGTTTTTTAGCTTGTTATTTTTTACAAAATGCAGTACAGACTTTAATATGTATGCCGATTATAAAGATATTACTGTAGTTTATAGTATTGCTAATATTGATAGCGATACAACTTGGGTAAAAATCACAAAAGCTTTTACAGGTCCGGGTAATGCTTTGCTTATTGCAAAAAATCCTGACTCAAGTAATTATTCATATAAATTAGATGCTACTCTGACAGGTAAAAAAAATGGCACTAATCTCACACCTATCACACTCGATACTCTAACAATTCATAACAAGGCAATTGCCGATACTGTTATTTCCGAAAATGGAGATACTACTCTCCTAAACCCGTTTTATGCACCAAATCAATTAGTTTATTATGCAGTAGGTTCGTTAGATAAAGATGCAGAATATACCTTGACAGTGAATAAAAAAAATCAAAAAATAACAGCAACTACATCTCTCGTTAATAATTTTACTGTCAGCAAACCAATTAATCGTATTTCATTCTCAAACAGTTCACAAAGTCCCGATGGTAAAATTGAGTGGTCTTCTGCAAAAAATGGCAAAAGATATGAAGTATCTTTACGATTTAATTATCTTGAATTGCTTCCCGGCAAACCAGACACTCTTCATAAATCAATAGACTGGTTTTTAGGTGTTGTGAGTTCAAAAACCAGCGATGGTGGCGAAAATCTTGAAGAAACCTACTCAGGACCCGCTTTTTATAATTTGTTACAAAACAAACTCGAAGCCATCTCAAATGTGGAACGATGGGTTGATAATGTTGACATTACGATAGCTTGCGGCTCACAAGTTCTGGCAACATATTTGAACATTAATACCGGTAGCGGAAGCCTTCTCGAAGAGGTTCCCGATTACACAAATATTATAGACGGGGTGGGACTGTTTGCATCAAGATACACAAATGTAAAATCTATTCCTCTTTCGGTTATTACTGAAAGAACACTGGTTCAAGATTACGATCTTGGCTTTAAATATAAAACTAAATAGTATCTGTTTTTTTAATCATCCTGTTATTTTTCTATATATTTCATTTCTGCCTTTTTGTCATTATCGGAGGTGTATTGATATTTTGTACACAAATAGTCGTGCGTATCATTGCTACTTTGACAAATATTAAGACATTTTCAAGTTATTGATTGACATATTTTCAACGATTTTTTGTTTTGGCATAATCATTGACAAGCAAATGACAGTAATAAATAAAAAAAAGAAACTAATAAAAAAATAATATTATGGGAAAAATAATTGGAATTGACTTAGGAACAACCAACTCTTGCGTTGCCGTAATGGAAGGTAACGAACCAGTTGTAATTCCAAACAGCGAAGGACGTCGCACTACTCCTTCTATTGTTGCATTTACTGATAATGGTGAACGCAAAGTGGGTGACCCTGCTAAAAGACAGGCTATTACAAACCCAACAAAAACTGTGTATTCCATTAAAAGATTAATGGGAAATAGATTTAGTAAAATTGGTAAAGAAATAGGTCGTGTTACTTATGATGTGGTTAAAGGTGATAATGATACCCCAAGAGTTAAAATAGATGATCGCTTATATTCACCACAGGAAATATCTGCAATTGTACTGCAAAAAATGAAAAAAACTGCTGAAGATTATCTTGGACAATCAGTTACGGAAGCAGTAATCACAGTACCGGCATATTTCGACGACTCTGAACGTAAAGCTACAAAAGAAGCCGGAGAAATTGCCGGACTTAAAGTAAAAAGAATTATAAACGAACCAACAGCCGCCGCTTTAGCTTATGGTCTCGATAAGAAAAAAGAAGATGCAAAAGTTGCTGTATTCGATCTTGGTGGTGGTACATTTGATATAAGTATCCTTGAGTTAGGTGATGGAGTGTTTGAAGTAAAATCAACAAACGGAAACACTCACCTTGGCGGTGATGATATTGACCATGTAATAATAAATTGGTTAGCTGACGAATTTAAAAAAGATGAAGGATTAGACTTAAGAAAAGATCCTATGGCACTTCAGCGATTAAAAGAAGCAGCAGAAAAAGCTAAGATTGAATTATCGAGCAGTACCGAAACTGAAATTAACCTGCCATACATCATGCCCGTTGACGGTGTACCAAAACACTTGGTTAAAAAACTTACAAGAGCGAAATTTGAAATGCTGGCCGATAAACTTTTTCAAGAAACAATTAAACCATGTACATCAGCTTTGAAAGATGCCGGTTTAAATGCCTCAGATATTGATGAAGTAATTCTCGTCGGCGGTTCAACAAGAATTCCTGCTATTCAGGAAATCGTTAAGAAAATTTTCGGTAAAGAGCCATCAAAAGGTGTAAACCCTGATGAAGTAGTTGCCCTTGGAGCTGCAATACAAGGTGGTGTACTTACAGGTGAAGTTAAAGACGTCCTACTACTTGATGTTACTCCATTAACTCTTGGAATTGAAACAATGGGTGGCGTTATGACTAAATTAATTGAAGCAAACACGACTATACCAACTAAGAAATCAGAAACATTCTCAACAGCATCTGATAACCAGCCTTCAGTAGAAATACATATACTACAAGGCGAACGACCAATGGCAAACCAAAATAAAAGTATTGGTAAATTTCACCTTGATGGAATTCCACCTTCCCCACGTGGCATACCACAAATCGAAGTTTCTTTTGATATCGATTCAAATGGTATTTTAAACGTAAGTGCTAAAGATAAGGCTACCGGTAAATCACAGAGTATCCGAATTGAGGCTTCCTCAGGATTGTCTGATGAAGAAATAAAAAAGATGAAAGCCGAAGCTGAAGCAAATGCTGATGCTGATAAAGCTGAGCGCGAAAAAGTTGATAAACTTAACGCCGCAGATGCACTTATTTTCCAAACTGAAAAACAGTTGAAAGAATATGGTGATAAAGTACCTACTGATAAAAAATCAGAAATTGAAGGTGCTCTCGAAGAACTCAGGAACGCTCATAAAAGTCAGGATATAGTTGCAATTGATTCAGCTATGGGTAAACTAAATACCATCTGGCAGTCAGCAAGCGAAGAAATGTACAAGGATACACAAGGTCAGCCAGGTCAGCCAGGTCAACCCGGTGCTGCTACTCAGGGAAACACAAATACCGAAGATCCTAATTCAAACTCAGGCGACGATGAAGTTACTGATGTTGATTTTGAGGAAGTTGACGATAAATAAACTGATAATTTATAAAAATAAAAAGGCTGTGTAATTTAATTATACAGCCTTTTTTGCTTTTGTTAACTTATTGTTAATAAGTTATTTTTTATTTTTTTTACCAAGTAAACGTTTTTATTATTAATTTCGATGTCCCATTTTTATTGTAGTGAGCGATAATACTATCGCTTTAAATACTCATTAATTATGAAGTAAAATATTTTTTATAACGAATTTAAGTTTAATAAATCATTTAATAATAACTAAATTTATCATTATGAAAAGAAAATTACATTTAGCAGGTATCACAATGCTGTTAATAATGTTTGGCTTAGCAAATGTTGTTACTGCACAAAATCTGGCTCTCAACCCCGGTTTCGAAAGCTGGAGTGTAAACGGTGCCGGAGGTCCTCCTGATGAGTGGACTCTATCAGGCTCAGGCACTTCTGCTGCTCAAGAATCAGTAATCGTTAGAACAGGCAGCTACAGCACAAACCTTACATGGACAACAACATCCACAAGGTATTTGCAACAAACTGTTGCCATTACCGGAGGTAGCAACTACAGCTTCTCCTTTTGGGTTTTGGATAACGATCCTGCAGGAAGAGCGCGAGTAGCTATTAGGTGGTACGATGCCGGTGGATCGTTAACAGGTTCATCATACTATGGTGGCTATACGTCCGATTCACCTAACTGGCAGCAGCTTACAAGTGGCTCGCAAGAGGCCCCTGCTGATGCTGTAAACGCACATATCGAAATTAGAATGTATGACGTTAGTGCTGGATGGTCCGGTACAGCTACGGTTTATGTTGACGATTGCGATTTCGAGGCAATTACATCTCTCCAAATAAGTAAAGCTTACGCAATTAACGAAACAGAAATGGATGTAAAATATTCAGCTACTGTTACAGCAGTAAGTGCATCCGACTATTCTCTAACAGGTACAGCATCAATAACATTCTCCGGAGCAACTATTGATGGAACTGATGACCACATTGTACACCTTACCGGTGCTTCAATAAATATGGCTAACGATATCACCCTTGATAATATCGCAGATGCCGCTAATTCTGCAAACTTTGATTTTTATGCCGGCATAATGTCTGTATCTTATTCAAATACAAATAATGCTGGTGGAACAATGGATAATAGTGAAGTAGCAACATTCCACGGTATCGTGAGTGCTAACGATGCATACAATAATGTTTGGATTAGCGATGCCTCAGGTGCGTACAATGGCGTATTAATTTATTCAAGCAGTTTTGATGGTGAAGTAGCAATTGGTGATGAAATAATTTTTAGTGCCGAAAGAACTACTTATAACGATCTTACTGAACTTCAATATCCTAATTTAATATCTACTATTTCAACAGGTAATTCACCTTACGGTCCGTCAGTAATTGATGGTTCAGATATTGACGATGCAATACCTACTAACACAAACCCGGGAGAGTCATGGGAAGGTCAACTTGTTAAAATAGAGAATTTCACAGTTGATTCATATGTTGACTATGATTATACATGTAGTTGGTCTGACGGTTCAACAACATACCACTTTCATGTAGGTGATAACGTTGATTACCATTTAAGTAATATTGTGTTAAATGTTGGTGATACTTACAGCAGTATAACCGGTGTTGTTGACTGGCTAAACTCAGGACCTTACTATCGTATTAATCCAAGAGATGCTAATGATATAATTTCAACAGGCCCTGCAGCAGCACGTATAGTAGGCTCAATGAATGGTTGGAATACTACCGATCCGGATTATGTTATGACTCTTAACGCAAACGGTTTATACGAACTTACAAAATCACTAGATGCAGGTGATTGGGAATACAAAGTAATTGAAGGTGATACATGGAACGATCCAAATTACCCAGGAAATAACCAGCATGTTATTTTAACTGCTACTGAAGATGTTACCTGGAAAACGAATACAACTGCTGATTTGGTAACTCACTTAAATCCTGTTATGGTAGGAGACTTTTTGTCGGCAATAGGTGGTAACGATTGGGATCCATCTGAACTTATGGGCGAAATGACCGACCCCGATGGCGACGATATTTTCACACTCGAGCTTACAATTCCTGCCGGAAATTACGAAGGTAAGGTAACACTAAATCATAATTGGGATCAAAGTACAGGTGGCAACGTTGCTTTTGAAACTGATGGTGTTACACCAACTACTTTTACATACGATTTCCCAAATAACGTTACTACAATATCAGGACCTCCTCCTCCAGCTGCAACAATAACTTTTACCGTTGTAGATACCACAAATATGAATTACGATGGTTTCTTCCTTAAAGGAAGCTGGGATGCCAATGGTCAATACGACCCATCATGGGGTGGTGGCATGGAACACTCGGAGTTTTATGATGATGGAACTCACGGTGATGTTACTGCCGGAGACCATATCTGGACTTGCCAACAAGATTTAGTTGTTGACGGAGGATCAAACACTTGGGAATGGGGTGTTAACGACACTGAAAGTAATTGGGTAGCCGGTAACTGGCAATTTACTATTCCTGATCAAACTCCACAAACTCTATCATGGGTAGTACCCGATGTAGTTAACCTTGTTATAAACGAAATAATGTATAACTCTCCAGGTACAGATGAAGAATGGATTGAATTATACAATAATTCGGATCAGACAATTGATCTTGAGAACTTTAACATCTGTGACAACGATGCATCACATACTCATATTATTATTCCTGCAGGTTATAGTGTTGCACCTAACGGATTTTTTACTATCTCAATAGCAACCGGTGGTAATTTCCCATTTACTCCTGATTATGACGGTACCGGCAATTTTGCACTCAACAATGGTGGCGATGCTGTTAGAGTTTGGAATCCATCGTATATACTGGTTGATGTTGTTAATTATGATGATTATACACCTTGGCCAACAGAACCAGATGGAAACGGACCTACATTATCGCTAATCAATCCCGATTTAGATAACTCATTAGCCGAAAGTTGGGCTGCAAGTAATCAAGATGGAGGCACTCCCGGTGCTGTAAACTTCCCAATTGTTGTTACCGCACCAAATGGTGGTGAAGTTATCGACTTGGGCTCTACTTTTGACATTACATGGACTGTTGATGGCTGGGATGGTAATATTAATATTGAGCTTATTAGAGACGGATACGATCCTGTTCTTTTAGTGTCGAACCTACCCGTTACAGCAGGAACATTCTCATGGTTGGTATTTAATAATTTAGATATTGCCAGCGACTACAAAATATTAATTTCAAATATGGATGATGATAATCCGTACGACGAAAGCGATGACTATTTCTCACTCGTTCAGGGCTATACAATACCCGAAATTGTGATTACCGAGATTATGTACAATCCACCTGAGTCAGGTAACGACTCACTTGAATTCCTTGAACTTTATAATAATGGCTCCGAATCAGTAAACCTTGATGGCTTCTACTTCTCTGCCGGTGTTGATTATACTTTCCCAAGCATCGATCTGCTTCCTGATAATTATATGCTTGTTTCAATTGATTCTACAGCAATGATGTCAACATTTGGAACTGATGCATATCAGTGGACCGGTGGTGCGTTAAGCAATGGCGGTGAAAGTATAGTTTTGGTTGATAGTTATGATAATATTATTGATTCGCTGACTTATGATGATCATTTACCTTGGGATACTTTAGCAGATGGCTATGGACCTTCATTAACATTATGCAATCCTGATGCCGATAACTCAATTGCAGCTAACTGGACTCATTCAGTAAATTTTGCTGCTATTAATAGTGAAGGAGACTCAATTTGGGCAACACCAGGGTTTGGATGTCAGGTTGTACTACTCCCCGGCTTCTCTGCTAGTGCTACTACAGTAGCCGTTGGCGATAGTGTACTATTTACGGATTTAACTGTTGGTAATCCAAACGAGTGGACATGGACTTTTGACGGTGGTACACCTAATACATATTACGGGCAGAATCCTCCTTATATTGTTTACAATCAGGAAGGTACTTGGAATGTTACATTGCTCGTAACTGATGGCACAAACACCGCAGAAGCTACTTATGAAAATTATATTAATGTAGTTAATTTAGCACCTCCAACTAACCTGCAAGCAGAAGTTGGACCTTATGACGATGTTCAACTTACGTGGAATGCCCCTGCTGCAGATGGTTTCCAAGATGATTTTGAATCTTACGATGACTTTGTAATTGACTTCACACCATGGACCAATGTAGATGTTGATGGCAGCACTACATACGGAATGACAGGAATTGATTGGCCAAATGTTTATCTTGAACAATCATTTATTATATTCAACCCATCACAAACTACTCCCCCTGTTGAAGATATAACACCTCATTCAGGATCAAAATTAGCAGCTTGTTTTGCCGCAACAGCACCTCCAAACAACGATTGGTTAATTACACCATTGGTTGGAATTGCAAGCGGATATAACGTATCATTCTGGGCAAAATCCTATACTGCCGATTATGGTTTAGAAAGATTTAGAGTTGGAGTTTCCACTACAGGAACTGACCCCGGCGACTTTACCATTATTTCTGAAGGTGATTATGTTGAAGCTCCAGTTGAAGCTTGGACACAGTTTACATATGATTTAAGTGCCTACGACGGACAAAGTATTTATGTTGCGATACAGTGTGTATCAAATGATGCATTTATACTCCTTGTTGACGATTTCTACATCGATGCCGGTAAATCAAGTATAGTATATAACAATGTGAAACCAACCGTTGCTACCGGAACTAAAAGCATAAATTATGGAGGGTCATCTTCTAATTATGTAGCTGAAGTAACGACATCACGTAACACTACAGCCAATTTACTAGGCTACAACGTTTATCGTGATGATGAACAAATTAATACCGCAATTGTTGAAACAACTCAATATAATGATCCCGAGCCTACAATTAGCACTCATAATTATTATGTAACTGCTGTTTACGAAAGTGGTGAATCTGTTCCTTCCAATGTTGTAACTGTTGTTGTTACTGACATTAGTAATGTAACTTCCGATGATATCGTAATATACCCTAATCCTACTAATGGATTATTTACAATTAATTTTGCAGATAACAAGATTGTGGATATTGCAATTATAGATATTACAGGTAAAGAAGTTTACCAAAATACATTAAACAACTCATCACATATAAATGTTACAGGGTTACAAAAAGGATTGTACCTCGTTCGTTTACTTGATGAAACAACAAATAAAATAGTAGTTAAAAAGCTTATTATAAAATAAGTTAACCAAATCAGGGATATGCATATTGCGTATCCCTGATTTTTAAAATTAAAAGAATATGAAAAAAAATTACTTTATAGGATTGGCACTGTCACTATTTGTATCCGTGTCATTAATTGGACAAAATTTAGTTGTAAATGGCGATCTCGAATCGTGGGATAACTCAACAACACCAACAGGATGGGATGTTTATGATAATATTACTCAAGAGTCAACTACTGTTTATCAGGGTACATATTCAGCGGCTCAAATGTCAGCAAGCAGTTCACAAAAATTACGCCAGGATGTTTATAATGTAGTTGGCGGTCAGCAATATACAATTAGTTATTATTATTTGGATAATGTTACAAATGCTCAAACACGAATTTGGTCATATTGGATGCAAGATGGAACATATCTTGATGATAATGCCGATGTGTTAAGACCTTCAACATATAGTGAAGATAATCCTGATTGGCAGCTTTATACAGTTACATTAACAGCTCCATTAAATGCTAATCAATTTCGTTTTGATGTTAGAACATATAAACAGGATAATATGACTGACGGCATCATCTATTTTGATGACTTCTCTTTAGACGGTCAGATAATTATTTACCCCGAACCTTCAAATTATCCTACTGAATTTGCAGCTACAGCAGCCGGTTTGGGTATCAATGTTACATGGGTTGATGCCATAGGCGACCAATTGCCAACAGGATATTTAATATTAGGTGAGAAACTTGTAACTAAGAGTTTTGATGTGCCTGTTGATGGCGTACCTGTTGATAATGACTTAGACTGGTCGGACAATAAAGTTTCAATAAATGTAGGAGTTGGAGTTGGTGAATACCTTTTTAGCGGTCTTGAAGCTAATACCTCATATTCATTTACTATTTATCCATTTACAAATACCGGTGATAATATAGATTATAAAACCGATGGATCTGCACCCGAAGCAACAGCAACTACATCAAATCTTGTGGTGATAAATCAAGATAGTTTTGACAATGATTTAGGGTCATGGACTGCATACAATGTTGTTGGCGACCAAGTATGGGAATGGGCTGATGCATACGGCAACCCACCCGGATGCGCCAAAATGAGTGGATATTCAGGCAGCTCATTCGATAATAATGACTGGCTTATTTCACCTGCATTAAACCTTAGTAGTTACAATAGTGTAACATTTGGTTTTGACCATGCCCGTAATTATGCTTCAAATGATGGTCTATTTATTATGATCTCAACTGATTATGACGGAGTTGGCGACCCAAGTACAACCGGCACATGGACCGATATTTCTAGTTCATATACATGGCCTGAAGGTGGTTGGGACTTTATTGATGCAGGTACATACGATATAACAGCATTTAGTAGCAATGCCACATATATTGCTTTCCAATTTACAAGCAATACTACCGAAAGTGCAACATGGGAAGTTGACAACACTAATGTACTCGGTGTTATAGGTACCGGAATTAATAACAATAGTATAAGTAAACTAACGGTCTATCCTAATCCGGCTACCAACAAAATAGCTGTTAATGTTAAACAAGCAGGAGTAATTAATATTATAGCTACTGATGGTAAATTAATGATTACCAACAATGTAGCATCAGGTCTTAACACAATTAATGTAGAAACCTTAAGTAGTGGTTTGTATATAATTGAAACTATTGAGAACAATGGCAATAAATCAATTGGTAAATTATCTATCAGATAGGCATCTTAAATTGATTTAGCTTTAAAAATCCTGTCCACTTTTAATATGGACAGGATTTTTGTTTGTAATTTTATCACATATTAAATTAACATAAACGTAAACAAAATAACTTTGCTCTTTGGTAGTTATAACAGTTACAAGTAACTTTCTATGATAATAAACAATCCCAAAATATTAATTCTTATTTTATTGGTATTTACCCAGTATGGTTTTTCTCAAAAACTTAATGCTGTTCGCCTTGAAGTGCCATCTGATATTGATGTTGAGCAATTTCATGTGGAACCAATAGATAAAAACGGCGTACTCGTATTCTACGAAAGCAGAGAAATAAATAAAGAAAAGAAAAGAAAGTGGTATTTCGGATTATTTAATACAAATCTTAAACAGGTATGGCTTAAATTTGTACCGCTGAATGATAAAATTGAATTTATAGAGTCTAAGAAAACAAACAAAAATATATATTTTCTGTTTAAAAATATTAATACTGAAAGATTTGAATATGGTTTCTATGAAATTGTTATTTATAACATTAAAAAGCAATCCTTTGTGGAAGTTTCCGGTTCAATACCATTAAAAGCTGATGTAGCCGGATTCGATATTATTGATAACACAGCTTGTATTGCCCTAAATTTAAAAAAGCATCATACTGATATTGTGTTTGTTAACCTTATCACCGGTGATGTTAACCCTATCCATATTGATGAAGATATTGAAGGCTACATTGAGGCTTTGTATGCAAATAATAGCAATAACACTTTTTATATCGCCATAAAACAAAATAAAGATAGAAGATATATTACTGATAACCTATTTGGGTATTCAACAGCTGGTATCCGGCTTTCGCATATAACGATTGAAAATAGTGAGGCGATAAAGTTTTTCAGAAATTATGTATTTGTACCGCGAAACAAGAATGAGATGTTAATATTTGGTACTTATGATATTGTTACAGGTCATACTTTATCATTTAAAGATGTTGAGGATAACAAAGAAGCAAAAAATGTAGGTTTATTTTTTATGAAGATAAAAGACGGAAAACAAGAATCTCTATTCTTTTATGACTTTATGAGCTTGAACAATATAACAAATGCAGTACAATTAAGGAATATATCAACAATTAAACTTGCAGATAACACAACACATAATGCAACAGGTAACAAATTAATATCGGCATCGTTAAGTTTAACTAAGCCAAAAATTTTAAAAACTATTAATGACATATATATATTCTCTTCCGATGCTTACAACCCTTATTATAAAACGGAGACAAGGATGGATTATGATTTTTATGGAAGACCATATCCATATACCTACAATGTATTCAGCGGCTATAATTTTTATGATGTTATTGTAGTAGGAGTATCTCCTGATGGTAAATTACTATGGAGTAACGATTTTGCAATTACCGACATGTTAACCTACTCAACAAAGAGAAAATCAGTTGTATTTGCAGACGATAACCTTGTTACATTAGCATATATTAATAATGGCGACGTTATTTCACAAATTATTGAAGGTCCTGTTGATGTAGATAAATCGAAGATGAAAATTGGCACTAACTTTCCACAAGATAGAGTTACACAAGATGAGAATAGCCATATAGTTAAGTGGTATGGCAATTATTACTTAATATATGGATACCAGAAACTTAAAAACCGTACCTTAAGAAATCAGTCAACCAGAGTTATTTTTTATGCAAACAAAATTACATATCGTTAGCATATAAGTGCTAAATAAACAATAAATATGGAAAAACTTCTATTTATCTTAAGATATATTAAATATCGTATTACGGCCAAAACCAGATACAATATACATTCACAGTTTGTCTTCGACTTCATTAATAATATATTACGAGATAAAACAAAGTATAATGATTATGATGTCCTTTGGAAACACAGAAATAAATTAGCAAATGATAAAAATCTTATTGAGACTGTTGACTTTGGTGTTGGCTCCGGCAAAAAAGCATATAGCACACGTATAATGCCATTTGGAAAAATAGTACGCTTACGTTCGCACAAAGAGCAGGAACTCAGACTTCTTTACAGATTAACCAAATATTATAAACCCGCTAACATACTCGAACTTGGTACTGCTGCAGGAATAAGTACATCGTACTTAATGAGTGGTAACAAAACCGATTACATGGTAACAATGGAAGGTTGTGAGAATTTGGCTGCAAAAGCCAGAGAGTCGTTTATTGAATTAGGATTGGAGAACATTAATGTTGCCGTTGGTAACTTTGACACAGGGTTGGACAACGTACTAAATAAATTTACAAAACTTGATTTTGTTTTTTTTGATGGAAATCATAGGAAAGAACCAACTTTAAAATATTTTGAAAGTTGTGTACAGCTTACTCACGAAAATAGTATTTTTGTATTTGATGATATTCACTGGTCAAAGGGCATGGAAAGTGCATGGGGAAGTATAAAAAATGATAAAAGAGTTAACGTAACTATTGATTTATTTTGGTATGGCATAGTGTTTTTCCGTAGTGGAATCGAAAAACAAAACTTTGTTTTATACTACTAATAATTAAATATATTAAGTTAAACAACTTAACAACAATTACATATGCAAAAATGTATTATAGACTTTAAAGGTATCTCACGATTTTTTCATGTGGGTACAGAGACAGTGAAAGCATTACTTGATATTGATATGCTTATTAATGAAAATGAGTTTGTTGCAATTATGGGACCTTCCGGGTCTGGAAAGTCAACTATAATGAATATATTGGGATGCCTTGATACACCAACTGCCGGCAGCTATCATCTTAATGGTAATGATGTAAGTAAAATGACTGATAATGAACTTGCCGATATAAGAAATAGTGAAATTGGGTTTATTTTTCAAACGTTTAACCTGTTACCACGCTCAACTGCCCTCGAAAATGTTATGCTACCACTTGTTTATGCCGGTATTGGTAAACACGAGAGGCAAGATAGAGCAGAACACACACTCAAAAGTGTGCAGCTGGGCGACAGAATGAATCACCGCCCAAATGAACTGTCAGGTGGTCAACGTCAGCGTGTTGCCGTTGCACGTGCACTCGTTAATAAGCCATCAATTGTACTTGCTGACGAGCCTACCGGTAATCTGGATTCGAAAACATCAATAGAAATTATGGGGTTATTAGAAGAAATTCATAAGCTCGGAAATACAATTATTGTAGTTACTCACGAAGAAGATGTTGCCTTGCATGCACATAGGATTATTAGAATGCTGGATGGCAGAATAGCATCGGATTATGTTAATGATAAAATAAAAACTGTTAAAGATTACCAAACATCTGATGTTGAATAAATTTTGCACTAAGTTTGTAGTGTGATTAATATTACAGTAATTTTATAGTAATATCAGTTATTGAATAATTATA
>CAZGWS010000001.1:22043-59760 GCA_964528805.1 uncultured Lentimicrobiaceae bacterium
TAAGTTACTGCTACTTGACTTTGAAAAAATGCATATGAAGATATACACAAAATCAGGCGATGACGGAACAACATCATTAATTGGAGGAACACGTGTTCCTAAATATGATATCAGGATAGAAAGCTACGGAACCGTTGACGAACTAAGTGCGTGGATTGGTTTAATACGAGATCAAAATATTGGAGAGAAAATTAGCAATAATCTTGTTGATATACAATCCAAATTATTTACCGTAGAAGCTATGCTAGCATGCGATAGAGAGTGTTCTAAACTCAAAATTCCTGAAATAGTATCTGAGGACATTATTTTTTTAGAAAATGAAATTGACAGGATGACTGACGAACTACCCGTATTAAAGTCATTTATCCTTTCGGGCGGTAATACTACAGTTTCGTATTGCCACGTTGCTCGTACTATTTGCAGGAGAGCTGAAAGACTTGTTATTCAGCTAAATAAGCAACATTTTGTTAATAAGTTAACACTCAAGTATCTCAACAGATTATCTGATTATCTATTTGTTCTTGCACGAAAAATAGGCAATGACAAGCACATTGTTGAAACTCTTTGGAAACCAACATACTAAAACATGTGTTTTATTCACGCTAAGTAGCTGAATAACAGAGCTAAGCATGTATTATTCAATTTACTAAAATTTTATTAGGATTAGAAAGAAAAAAAATTAATTTTGCAAAAAAATTGTACACATGTATTGGACTTTAGAATTAGCATCAAAACTTGAAGATGCACCATGGCCAGCAACCAAGGATGAGTTGATTGAATGGTCGATTCGTACGGGTACTACACCGGAAGTGATTGAAAATCTTCGTGATATTGAAGACGAGGGTGAAGTGTATTATAGAATAGAGGATTTGTGGCCCGATTATCCCACTAAGGAAGACTTCTTCTTCAACGAAGATGAATACTAAAAAACACTAATTATTAAGTCGCAATAACCAGTTTCCCGGTTCTGATATCTTGAATTCAAATACAACATCAAATTGTTGCGTATGCAACTTATTCCAAGTTTTGTATGTAATTTTAAATGTTGCCGGAAAAGAAATATAGTTAAAGACAATAGTTTTACCGTAGTTTTGATACGATCCATTTGTTGAGAAAATAATTAGATCTTCCAATGTTGAGTTAATAGCTCCATTCATATAAATTTCTATACTAAATTTGTTAGCAGTTCCTGTTTTTCTAAATGAATAATCTTGCACATTTGTACATTGCAATATCACCGGCGGAGCAGGAACAGGACCTATATATTTATCATCTTCCCATATTCCATTTTGTATGCTATCTTTATTGTTGTATGTAAAACTATAGGTTCCTTTACCCTCTCGTTTACCAAAATTCCACTTACCTACATATTTAGCACCCGAAGCCCATGTATATGTGCCCATACCATTAGGGAATCCTTTTGTAAAATGTCCGTCGTAAGTGTCGATACCCTTGGCAGCACCTTTGCCGTTTGCAAGTCCTTTTTTACACTTACCAACATAAGTCCCGGATATTGAAGATAATAACACCTTGCATTTTTGCTGGCTAAATAAAACAAACGGGGCAATAAACAAACTAACAAGGAGTAGGGTTATCAATGTCTTTTTCATTACAAATTTAATTTTATAAGATCATTCAAAAATAAAGAAAATAAATAATCATTCAAACCTTATTAAGAAGTTATTGTAAATATTACCAAGGTTAAGCAAACACATCAGACTAAATCTAAATATTAGGTTTAATAATTGCTTGGAATACTTTATATGCAAACGATAGCAGTACGGCTCCGATAAACAGCCCAATAATTCCACCCATTATCATGCCACCAATTACACCTAACATAATCACCAATATCGGTATTTCAGTTTTCTTTCCCATCAGTATTGGTTTAATAAGGTTATCAGAAAGGCTCCAAAATGTAACCCAGATAGTAAAAATTATGGCAGCTGTTGTTCCTGCATAGCTAAACACATAAAAAATTACCGGAATCATCACCACTAAAACCGGCAGCTGAGCTACTGCAACAAATAGTACAATTAACGAAATTATTTCTGCTCCGGGAAAACTAATGGCAAATAATCCTGCACTTACAAAAATAGCTTGGATAAAAGCTGTTCCGAGTACCCCATGAACTACGCTCCTGATTGTAGCACTGGCGGTTAGAGCAAAATGTTCACCTTCTTCGCCAGCTAAAGTTCGAAATACCGCTATTGCAGTCTTTTTTGCATCTTCTGCCTTAATTAATATTGCACCCGAAAAAATTATTGCTATTATAAATAAGAAAATAGTTGTAGCAAAGCTTGTTGCAGCAATGAGAATCTTAGGAGCAAGTTTTTTTAATTGAGGCTCAAACATTACAACTACACTAGATAAACTTTTTGCAGCAAGTTTCCATGTGCTATAAATCGGTTCACCAATTATTGGCCAACTTTCTACAGCTTTATTTGGTGGAGGGATAGACAGGTTCCCACTCTCCATCTCCTTTGATATATTTTGTACAGTATCGTAAGTTGATGCGGTAAATAAAACTGAAGGTACAATAACAAGTAATGTTATACTCACAACTACAATTATTATTGCAGATAATTTGATTTTGTTGCCCAATGCTTTAGACAACCGTACATGTAACGGAAATACTGATATGGAAATTATGATACCCCAAAGTAATGGAGCAATAAATGGTTTTAGCACCAAGTAACTAATAACAAAAATAAGAGTAATAAACCCTAATCTTAATCCGGTATTTATAGATTGTTGAACCTGAAGTTCATTATTAAATTTATTATTATTCATAGTATAAGATTTGTATGATTAATAAAATGCTCTAATAATTAAGCTATGGCTAAGATAATATTAATATTAATATAACCTTATTTTCGTTTACACTTAAAAAGGGTGTGACTTACACCAATGTCCTCAACTTCCTCATAAATAAATAGTTGTGATTTTGTTAAAAGTTTTCTCATATCCTTTGAATGATACATTTGGCTGTTGCCATTGGCAATTGCTGTAAAATACAACGAAGTTGCATGTAAACTGTATGTTGACGCTTCAAACTCTTGCTTATCCCAATAGGTTTCGAGTATAAAAAGCGAACCATCGTCGCCAATTGCATCATACGATCTTTTAAGCAGACCAAGTATCTCGTTTTGTGAGAAACAATCTAAAAACTGACTCATCCAAATAATATCATAACCCATAGGGAAAGGTTCTGAACTATCGAGAAGATTTAGCGCATGAGTAGAAACTCTATCGTTAAGTTCGGCTTCACTAATATTTATTTCAGCATCGTATATTTGTCCCGGTAAATCAAGAATCGTCATGTGCACATCAGCATTATTTTGGGCACAGAAGAGGGAGAATTTACCAGTGTTTCCACCAACGTCAAGTATTTTTTTGGGGTTCGAGTTAAATATGTGTGGTAGTACTTCAGGAAAAGCATAATCAGAGTAATAATGATCGAATGCAAACCAACTTTTTCTAACATTTTCAGGCAATTCGGATAGTGCCTCGTAAACAGTATTCCACTCACCAAAAACATTCAACCCCATAGGTTTTCCAGTAACGATTGAATCTTCCAGTTTCATCATACCTAAGTAGTTAACGTCTTGTGTAAAGTCCATATTAACTCGTGTAAGCTCGTCACTAAGAATAAAATAGCCTGTTTTTGTTATAAAATATTTGTCATTTTTAGCCATAACAAGCTCCATGCTTAAACCGGCTTCCAGCAATACTTTTGTGCCATAGGTTGAAATATTTACCACATCTGCTATTGACTTTATATCAGCACCTTTACGTTTAACTTTAAGCAGGTATTCGAGTATGCCTAAGTTACGAAGTGCTCGTGCTGCCTGAAACATAATAGGGGCAAATGCTATTTTTTGCGCATCAAATTTAGCTTGAAGAGCAGATTTTTTATCAGAGCCATAATTGTTACTCATTTCTATATTTTGTTGTTAATCAATTTATTAAAATATATACTGTTAAACAGCATTAGTTGTCTTCCAAAAATAATAATAGTTAAACCATTGTTCAGGATTTTTTTTCAATACTATTTGCAGATTTTCTATGTAATCTGTAATTATCTGTTTTAAAACTTTTTCCCTTTCTTTTATACTGTTAGAATTATTATATAGTACAGGCTTAGTTGCAATTAGATGATAATGCGTATTACTTTCTTTAATTGAAGAGATAAACGTTACGGGTTTGCCATATTTCATTGCAATATAAAACGGACCGGTTGGAAATTCGGCATCCATACCTAATAACTTACAAGTTATAGTTTTTGCACCGGGTAAAAACCTATCGCCGTGAATAGCCACAATTTCATTTTTTAAGAGGGCATCTTTTATTTGAAAAAGATGCGACATATCGTCTTTGATTGGAATAATATTCATACTTTTTTTTGTCATTACACCATCCAAAAATGACTTAATTTTAATATGCTCAGCCTCAAGCATAACAATATGAACAGGCGTGTTTATTCTATTTAGCAGATGACCGGCTATTTCCCAGTTACCAACATGAGCACCAATAATTAATCCACCTTTATTATTAGCCATGTTGACAAGGTGCTTTTCGCCATCAAAGTTAAATGTAAATTTATTATGTAACTCGGCCATCATAACAACTTTGTCAATAATAACTTTACCAAAGGTTATGTTGTTAATAAAAAGGTATCGCACGGTATTAAGAAAATTGAATTTTAAGATTGTATTAAAATAATAATACATGGGTTTACGTGCTTTTGGGGAAAACAACACATAATAAGGGGCAACAAAATAAAGCAGAAAATAGGCAGCTTTAAGGCTAACATTTTTTAACAGGAAAAGAAAAATCTTGTACCCGAGTAAACTACCTTTTGTTTTACCTTTCCAAGACGACATTAGTTTTGAGAATGTTCCAATACATAATTATAAAGATCCTCCAGTCTGATAATCTTTTCCATATCACCGCTGGTAACTTTAATCCCGAATTCCTTTTCAATTATCACTGCAATATCAACAAAATCAAGACTCTCAATGTCGAGATCATCTTTCATAAGTGCATCACTCACAAGTTGTGATTCTTCCAACTCAAACTCGCCGATCAAAAACCCGTTAACTATTGCTGTAACTTCTTCTATGCCCATTGTTTTGCCAAAGGTTAATAAATTTAATTGCTGCAAAAATAATAATTATTTCGGTAATACTAAAGCTTTCGTATAATAAGCGTAGAATTTGTACCACCAAATCCGAATGAATTTGAAAGGAATGTATTTATCTTGTAATCAGTTGTTTTTGTGATGATATTTAATTTGGCTGAGTCCTCATCAGGATTTTCGAAATTGATATTTGGTGCAATAAATGAATTTTGAGCCATAAGCATCGAGTAAATAACTTCGCTGGTGCCACCCATCCACATTTCGTGCCCCGTCATTCCTTTTGTAGAACTTATTGGGACTCTTCCTTTGTTGAATACTTTATAAATAGCCTTAGCTTCATTCACATCACCTAGTGGTGTTGAAGTTGCATGTGCGTTAAGATAATCAATATCAGAAGGTTGTATATGAGCGTCATTAATTGCTTTTTCAAGAGATCGAACTGGACCTCCAACATTTGGAACTGAAATATGTTCTCCATTTGACGAAAATCCATATCCTAACACTTCAGCCAATATTGGAGCTCCTCTCATTACTGCTGATTCGTAACTTTCGAGTATAACTGTTGCAGCACCACCACTTGGGACAAGTCCGTCTCGATCTCTATCAAATGGTCGTGATGCTTTTGTAGGTTCATCTTCACGAATTGAGAAAGCATTTAAGGCATCGAAATTACACATTGAAAGAGCATTTATTTCTTGTGCTCCACCACAGATGATTGTATCCTGCAATCCTTGTTTAATCATTAAATATCCCATGCCAATGGAATGAGACCCGCTGGCACAGGCACCACTAATTGTGAAGTTAATTCCTTTAAGTTTTAGTATCACGCCAAGGTTCATGGTAACTGTGGAGTTCATTGATTGGAAAATTGAAGCAGAACCAATCATCATAGTATTTTTCTCCTCACGCAATACGTCTGCGGCTTTCACAACAGATGTTGCCGAACTATCGTTTCCATAAAGAATTCCCACTTCATTTTTATTTAGAAATAAATCATCAATATGTGCATTGTTGAGAGCTTCCATTGTTGCCATATAGGCGTATTCACCCTGCTCGGCAAGTCCTACCCTCATTCTTCTCGATAGAACGCCTTTCAATGACGGTTTATTTATTGCTCCAGTTAATGCAGATCTGAAACCAAGTTGTTTTCTATCGGCATCAAACACTATACCTGATTTACCTTCGTATAGCGATTTGGCAACCTCATTAAGATTATATCCAATTGTTGAATATATTCCCATTCCTGTTATTACAACCCTGTTCATTTTACCTATGTGTAAAGTCCTCCATTTATATTAATTACCTCACCGGTTATGTATGATGAACCATCTCCGGCTAAAAATGCAACTAACTCAGCCACCTCTTCGGGCTTACCAAAACGGTTAACAGGTATTAGTTTTTTAAGTTGTTTCTCATCAAGGTTCTCAGTCATTTTTGTTTTAATATAACCGGGGGCAACAGCATTTACCGTAATATTTTTACGACCTATTTCCTGAGCTAGTGATTTTGTTGCACCAATAACTCCAGCTTTTGCTGCAGAATAATTTGTTTGACCCGGCAATCCTTTTATAGCTGATAAAGATACTATATTAATAATCCTGCCCCATTTGTTTATAACCATATCTTTAATAAGACCTGAAGTTACATAATAAAAGCTGTTTAAATTTGTATTGATTACACTACTCCAATCGCTTTCTTCCATCCACACCATCAACACATCTTTTGTGTTACCGGCATTATTTACAAGTACTGAGATATATTCATCTTGATGCGTACCCTTCCACTCTTTTAAAACACCTGTAACAGACTGAATATCTGTTATATCAAATTGAATAAGCTCACCTGTGCCTCCATCTGAATTTATTTTTTCGAGTACAGCTTCCGCCGATGTAACATTTGAATGATAGTGTATTAGCACATGATAGCCCATTGTTGACAAACGACAACAGACAGCACTGCCAATTCCTCCTGAACCTCCTGTTACTAAAGCGTATTTCATTTGTTTATTTTTTTAATCTTACCAATTAGTTTGACGGTGAAACCCTATCAATAATATTTGGATTAACTTGTTTAAGATACTCTTTTATTTCATTTATTTTACTGTACAATGGAGTGTCATCCGTAAAAACAGGAACAAGCTCACGCAATCGGTTGTATATTGAAAAGGAATTTTTACTCAGTTTATCGTCAATATGTAAAAAACTTATTGCTTGTATTATTGTAAGAAACTCAATTGCCAGTACCTCAAAAGTATTATTTATAATTTTTTTTGCAATTAATGCAGAATTGGTTCCCATGCTAACAATATCTTGATTATCATTATTGTTAGGAATACTATGAACATACATTGGATTTGACAGTGTTTGATTTTCGGCAACTGTTGATGTTGCAGTAAACTGAGCACCCTGCATTCCCAAATTCAGTCCAAGAACGCCTAAGTTTACAAATGGTGGCAGTATATTATTAAGTTTATTGTTAAGTAAAAAATTTAGTTGCCGCTCAGCGAGTATTGACAATTTTGTTATACTGATTTTAAGCTTGTCCATCTCCAACGAAACATAATCACCGTGGAAATTTCCACCATGATAAACTTGTTTACTTTCAACATCAATAACCGGATTATCATTCACCGAATTTACCTCATTTACAAGAACTTCTTCAACATTTTTAATTGTGTCGCAAATTGGACCAAGTACCTGAGGTACACATCGTAGCGAGTAGTACTCTTGAATTTTTTGTTTGAATACCTTTTCTTCAAAATTCCCATTAAAAAGATGCTCTTCACGTTTTTTTACTAGTTTACTATTATAAAGTATGTTACGCATTGCGGCTGCAATTTTCTGTTGACCGCTATGCTTTTTAACATTGTTAAGTACAACCGAAAAATGGTCATCAAAGGATTCAACTAATTCGTTAATCATTGAAGAAGCCAATACCGACCAATTAATAAGATGTTTAGCATAAATAGTGTTCACAATGCCAATCCCTGACATTACAGATGTTCCATTTATTAATCCCAAACCCTCACGTAATTTAATTTCTAAAGGTTTAATATTTAGTTGTAAAAAAATACTTTTTACAGGTTGAAGTTTACCATTATAGTAAGCCTCCCCCTCCCCTATTAATACTAAAGCAAGGTGTGATAGTTGAACAAGGTCGCCACTTGCTCCAACTCCTCCGTGTTCAGGAATAAACGGTATAATATTATTGTTTAATAATGTAGTAAGCAGCTTAATAGTATCAGTATGAATACCTGAATAGCCCAATGAGAGACTTTTTAATCGGGACACCATTGCAGCACGAACATACAGAGGCTCAATTGCATTGCCAGCACCTGCCGAATGACTTCTTATCAAATTATATTGCAAGTCAATTTGATGCTTTTCTTCAATACGATATTGAGCCATTGGTCCCAGACCGGTATTTACACCGTAAATTATTTTATTTTTAGAGAATTCTACTAAGAAATTAAAACATCTTTCAACGTTTATAATCGTTTCTTCATCAACCGTAATTTGTTCATTATGAAAGAGAATATTTTTATAGTCTTCGGTGGCAAGCGGCTTTTTTGAAATTGTTATCATTTGTAACTAAAATTATCTATTTCAATGAGTTAATTACCGGGTTTGCATAAAGCAGCAAGAATAAATCTCTAATTTCTTTGTTATCGTGCTGTGCAATTTTTGTAGTATTTTCATAACGTGCCTCAAACAACTTAACCGTTTCATCAGTATAATATTCCGAAAATTCGGTAGAGTTATTTAGAAGATCGTAAGCAAAATAATTAGAAGGCCATAATTTGTAATTACTGTATATCTGTTTGTCAACTATTTCGCTAATCTTGCTTATAAACTGATTATTATTAATATTGGTATTATCAATATTGAGTATCTCGTTATTTATTGATTTCCCCATCGCCAGATGAATTCTTCCTTTTTCTCCGGTTAATCCGTTAATGATACTAATAAAATCTTCATCTGCAGCCTTAACATAGGCTTTATCTTTTGACATAAATATTTCGCGCACCTTCATTGCATCACATGGTTCCCACTCATAAGAGATTGTTACAGGAGTGATGTTAAGATCCAAAAGACGGCTTTTAATGTCAGCACCTCCTGAGAGTGATAACATCTTTAATATGCTAACATCAGTTTTATCAAAGCCTGTTTTGGCTCTCCCTTTGCGATGAGCAATCCAAACAGATTTGTTTAGCTCAATTATAGATCTTCGTATGAAAGATGATAGCCGTTGAGAATTTAACAACAACTCTTTGGGACTACCATCGCGAAAAACCGTTATCATTTGGTTTGATTTGCCCAAATCAATTATTAACTGAGAAACCATTAAGTTACTACCCCAGGTTGCTTGCGGCGAGTTAAGATTATTACTAAAATGTGCCAACCCAAGTATTGATGAATCGAGTACAATGTCGCGATGATTAGCAATATAAAGATGTGATCTGTTATTGTTTATATTCTCAAAACCGGAAAGGCTGACTCCTTTCGTTGTTTTATCAAGTATTGCTTGTACAGCAAATACTGAAAATGCTTGCTGAAATTCATTAACACTTTTTGCTTTCTTTATATTTGATAAAATAAGCTCTCGCTTTTCCGGCGTAAATAGGAAATCCATCATTTGATGGAAAGTATTATCTGCAAGTATTCTGCTAATAGCAGCCTGAATCTCGCTATCATTATAAGGCCTGATTATATTAAAATCAAGTTCGTACATACAAAAAAAATTATCGTCAAAATTAACTAATTATATCAGACAACAAAGTTTTTAATACTTAGATTAATCGGAGTAATATTACTGTTTATTTTAATAAATACAGATAGTCTATAAATCAATATGTTAGCTCAAGCATACTACAATATCAATAGCCATCATACACATTGCTAATCGATATAAAATAAATAAATATAACAACTTCAAACCCACGGTATCAGCTATTTAGTAAAAGAACTAAGAAATCAGCTATTACAATTACTGCAAACATATGTCAACTTCGTGCCGTGTTATAAACATCTACAGCATACTTTTGCGTAAACATATCAAAAATGATTTTAAACCATATTAGTATGCATGGAAATGCTTTTAGTGTGTATGTGTTTATAAATTCGTTTCGTACTGAAGCCGGGAAAATATCGGTAGGTGACAGGCTGGTTAGAATAAAAGCACTAACAAATAAAATTATATTTATTGTGTTTTTTTTACTCGCAGCAAACCAAATTGCCACACCTGTAATTGCTATGATAAAAGTGGGCGACTCAGCCTTATGATTGAAAATTACCACCCAAATTAATACTGATGTTAATGCTAATAATCTAAATGAAGAATTCGCATATTGTTTGATTCTAACTATTGGAATTAAAAAAATTACAGCCCCAAGCAGCACAATAACATTTTTGTTAAAAGTTATTCCAAACCACGACTTAAGCCATCCCATTACTGAAAGGCCATAAGAGCTTGAATGGTCGTAAGAAAGCATATGCCAAAAGCTTTGTAGTTGCTTTGTGTACTCTGTAATATCTATGAAAACCAGTGGAATTGCTGCAAGCACGAGGAACCACAAAGCAGTATATAATGCAAGTTTCCACTTTTTTGGATAAAAGAGTAATAGCACTAAACCAACAATTCCAAATAACTTAACAAAAGCAGAAAATACAATTAACAAGGTTGCCGGCAAATATTGCTTTTTCTCAAGCATACCAAATGAAAATACTAATAGTCCGGTTATTAGAGCATTAGATTGACCATTTTGCATCGACGTCATTAATTCTATTAATATTATGAGTAGGATCGTTCCCTTTTCGGTTTTGTTAAACTGCGGTAAGTAATAAATTGCAAAAAGTAATAAAAGTGCATTTAACAAATTCCAAAGTGGTAGTCCAATCCAATCAGGGAAAACTGCAAATACACCATAAAATACAGCAAATGTAGGAGTGTATTTAAACAAATCCCATGATTCATCAGGATAGGCAATGTATAAATCCTGATTATTTTGGATATGAGTGAACGACTTGGCAAAGATTGTATAATTATTGTATTTGTTATACTTAATTTTACCGTCAACTATGGTTGTAGAACCCGATAATAATGGCTGAATACTTGCTATTATGGCAAACAATGTGAATATAATTATTATAATTCGTTTGTCAGATATTATATCAGTCAGCCTACTTTTCACTTAATATTGTTTTGCAACATATAAAAATTTTTGCCAAAAGTAATAATAATCCGTAATTTTTACTTTTTAACAGCAAAAGGGATACTAATTTTTAGGTTAACACTCCTACCCATATCTAATATACCCACATCCCTTAGGGTTGATAAATGATCAATATACTCAGTATCAAGTAAATTAGAAATATTTAAGTTAAAGTTAAGAGTTTGTTTATTTACTTTAATTCCTGTTCCGATGCCAATATTTACAATGCTATATCCCGGTGATGCAAGTTCAAATTGCGATGGCTGATTTTGTGCCAACACAAACTGAACACCTGCCAATACATATATATTTTTAAGTAAATAATAGCTCTTCTTGGTTGTTTTAATTTCAAACTTTAATCGTTGTGCCGGGATAAATGGCAGGTAACCACCTGACTGTTGCTTGCCAATTACATAAGAATAACTTACTCTTAAATGCAACCAATTTAATGGTTGTGGATGAATATGAATTAAGGCTTCGCCCCCATAGAGTACAGAAGGCGTTTGTTTGTACTTAAAAATATAATCACCACTACTTGTTGTATCGCCTGTGGGCGACAAGTAAATATAATTGTTAATATTATTGTAGAAAGCACTAATATCAATTGAAGTGTGTACCGTGTGCAAATGAAACCCCATATCGCCTTCGGTGTTACGTTGTGTTACCAAATTAGGATTACCAACTTCATAACGTGTACTATGCAACCCATTTTCTGTCAACTCAGCAATATTTGGTGTCCTAAAAGCTGATGCAATATTAACTCTGAAGAGTAACTGTTGACTGAGTTTTATTGTGGAACCGGCTGAAACACTAACATTACTAAAGTCGCCATTAAATTCAACCTTATCGGCGTTTGTTAGTAAACTTTTCTTGTTATCTACTCCTGATGAGTACTGTAGCGGCACATCAATGTATTTATAACTGTATCTCGTTCCGAGTTCAAAAATAACTTTCTTGCCAAGGTTGTATTGTCCCAATGCATAAAAAGAGAAATCCCATACATTAGCATCAGGAATTACATGCTCAGGAGCATTACCATTTTTATTTTTTTGAAACATGCCTTGTACACCAACAATAACTTTAAGATCTTTGTTGAAAGAATATGTTGATTTTACACGGTATGTAAATGTTTGCAAGGTCATATCAACCAGTTTTAAAACAGGTGTTAATTCCGATCCCATTAATTTACGGTTATTATTCTGGTATGACAAATCGAGCCCAAGCTTAAGATCTCCAAGAAATAGTTTTGTTTTTGATATAACAAGATGATTTTTAAGATGTTGATACCAAACTTTATTATTTCTACCGTTGCTTATTACTAATGCCAGTGCAGGTGGATTAGATATACCAAGCCTGTCTTCGTTATACTGATAGTTAATTTTAAATGAGGCAATCTTTGTAATTAGTCCGGTATTTGCTTTTATACTGTTTCTGTTAAAGCGTGTGTTTGGAGCAAATTCTCCGTTACCCTGTATATAATCTTTATTTGAGTTAATACCACCTCTAACACCCCAGTACCATCCCTTAGTATTTCCTTTAATACCAATGTTTGACTCAACGCCAGCAGTATTGCCAAAATATTTTACGGTAGCATCCCCCGAAATTGTACCTTCTTTTGCTATAGGTTCACCAATTAAATTAATAACACCACCAATGGCTCCAGAGCCATAAATTAATGAGGCGGGTCCCTTTATTACCTCAACACGCTCAACGCCACTCTCATCGATCATGTATGGGTGATCCTCAGAAAATTGAAAATTGTGCATTGGAATTCCATTATTTAAAAATAATATATTGCTTAACGATAACCCTCTGATTACCGGAGTGCCAATACCGGGCCCTTTTGAAATAAAATTAACGCCTGGAATTTCAGCAATTTCTTCAATAAGTGATGGTGCAATTGATTGGGATAATTGTTTTGAATCTATTGTACTTATTTTAACAGTATTGTCGTGTTGTGTGCTGGTAAAATTTCCGGAAATAACAACTTCTTGTCCGTTTATAACGAGCACATCCATTGCTACATTCAGTATAATTGACTTTTTAGAAACAAACACTTTTTTATATACTGAGTTAAATCCAACATATGAAAATTTTATTATTAAATCGCCCTTAGGAACATTATTTAAAGTGTAGTGTCCGCTATTATCAGCAACAACTCCAATATTAAGTTCTTCAACCTGAACAGTTGCTCCGACTAATGGATTTCCGGTAGATTTTTCAGTTATTGTACCTTGTATTGTAAGTTGTGCCTGACTATCAATTGAGATAAGAATAAATACCAGTACAGTTAAATAATAGGAAAGTTTATTCATTTTTTTTTGCAAATCTAACTAAGAATATAGCTATGTTTTGTTAACAAACTTTAAATAAAGTATAGCATTTTCGTGTAATTTTAGCCCTGATTTACAGCTTTTGCAGAAAGTACAGAGTGATAAATATCCTTACTAACACAAAAATACTTATTGTAGGATACAATTGACCGCTACAAGCCGGAACTCCATATTTTCTCAACAATAAAAAATATTAATTATTTTGTATAAGTATAAAGGACTTCTGATAATTCAAAATACTATAAAACTTCAATCTTAAGATGTTTTCTTTTCTTTTGGAATATTTTTAAGCACATCCAACGTTAATTTCCAAAACTTAACTACTGATTCAATTTCGATTTTTTCTTCCGGTGAGTGTGCTCTTTGAATTGTAGGTCCGAAAGAAATCATATCCATATCGGGATATTTATCGCCAATCAAGCCGCATTCGAGTCCGGCATGAATTGCCAGCACAGCAGGGTTTGCATCAAATAAATTTTTGTATGATTTTACAGTAATATCAACTATTGCAGAGTTTGGATTTGGTGCCCAGCCGGGGTATCCGTCTGATGTTTTGGTACGAGCACCTGCCAGCCTGAACACACTTGTTACCATATTTGTAATATCTTGTTTTTCCGATTCCACGGAACTCCTTTGGCTCGTTGTTATAAGTATCTCATCGTCAACAAATTTAACCGATGCCAGATTAGTTGATGTTTCGACAAAGTTATCAATACTTTGCGACATGGCAATTACTCCATGAGGACAGCCATACATGGCATTAACAAATTCATTGAAAGATTCATCGTCAATTACCGTTTCTGGAATTGCTGTTTTTTTTATTGTAATTTCCATTTGTGGTTCGGTAATGCTAAACTCGGAACGACTCATTTCTTTAAACTCAGTAAGAGCAGCTACCAAGTCGTCTTTATTGTTTTCTGGGACAAGAACAATGGCGTATGCTTCCCTTGGAATCGCATTTCGTAAATTTCCACCATCAAACACGTTAAGTTTAATACCAAACTCATCCTTTTTACACCACAGAAATCTGTTTAAAATCTTATTTGCGTTAGCATGACCTTTGTTTATTTCATCGCCGGAATGCCCACCTTTTAAACCCGATACCATTATTTTAAAAGCTAAATACTTATCAGGCACTTCCTCGTAGTCAAATGGCAACCACGCCTGTGTATCTTGTCCGCCGGCACAACCTACAAACAATTCACCTTCGTCTTCCGAGTCGAGGTTAAGCAATATTGTACTTTTTAAAAATCCGGGCATAAGACCGAATGCACCTGTCAACCCGGTTTCTTCGTCAACGGTAAAAAGGCATTCAATTGGTCCGTGTTCTATGTTGTTTGATGCCAAAATAGCAAGCTGAGCAGCCACGCCAATACCATCGTCAGCACCTAAGGTAGTATCATTTGCTGTAACCCAGTTGCCATCTACAATAGATTCAATAGGGTCATTCTCAAAATCATGAATTTTATCACTATTTTTTTCACACACCATATCAATATGGCTCTGTAACACTACTGACTTTCTATCCTCCATGCCTTTAGTGGCTTGTTTTCTTATTAACACATTACCAACTTCATCTTGTATGGTTTCAAGATTATGTGTAATACCAAATTTTAGCAAGTAATCAACTACTTTATCCTCTTTTTTTGATGGGCGCGGGATATCTAAGATTTCTTTAAAATATTGCCAAACAATTGACGGCTCAAGTTTTAATATTTCTGTATTCATAGTGTGTTTTATTTAATTTGAAGCAAAGTTATAAAAACATTTAGCATTGCAGCAACAATTTAAATATAACACGAAAATTATAATATTTATTTCTAAAAAAATTATATTAATTTTGAAACTAAAGTATAGAAGAATGGTATTTGTTTATTGAGAAAAATTATTTAATCAGCTATTCCCATGGTCTGAGTTTGTCTGCTTCTGCCCATGCTCTAACCCAGTTGGGGACATTATTACCGGTGCTATTATAACCCATTGCATCAAATACCCTATTAGTGTTGACAATGCCATTTTTTGATGTAACTACCGTACGCACTAATGCAGATGAGTGTATTTTACCTTTGCTAATTATTTTTTGGTGAAAGTAAAACCAACGTTCATCCCAACCAACGACCTTAGAGTGAAGGGTATATTTTTGAAATAGCCTGAGGCGATGACGGTATCTTACACTTGATCCGGCTACTGCAAATCCCCAGCCTTGCTTTTTTACAACACTTATCAGCCCACTTCTCATGGCAAAATCGAATCTGCCAAAATCCATCATTGTTAAATGGCGACCGTTGTTCAGCTCCATAAAAGGATCAATATCTCCAAGATGTACTCTCATCTTTAGAACACTTTCGTCACCTATTGTGAGTGGTTTTCTGTATTTTTTTGTTGCAAAAAGTTTTATAATTCGTAAGTAAGGATACATCTATTTTAAGTAAATTTTATTGTTTAATTGATAATTTATTCGAGTGTGAATTCAAGTTTATATCACAACAAACTGTATTATTATAATAATTAGCCCCTGCAAGAAAACTCATCATTTTCAAGTCTTTGATAAGAAAGAGTCAAGGACAAGGCTTTCAAAGTTTTTAAATTCAAGGAGTTTACGAATTGTAAATTACTGTGTCAAAAATGAGAATAACGTAGTATTTGGCGTTTTCTTGCAAAGACTAATTAACACTAACGATTTGGTTGTGCGTAGCATGGGATCCTTTAGCACTTCACTTCCATTTTACTGCTGAATTTCACTACTTGCATAATTTTTCAATTTACGATGAACTCCACATTACATATAGGTTTTGTTCTGCATACGGCTATTATTATTTTGTAGTCTTTCCTCCCATTTCTGTAAAAACGCTATCAATAGGTTCCCATAACTCAATTTTATTTCCTTCATCATCCATTATATGAACAAATTTTCCGTAATCATAAGTCTCAATTGAGTCTAAAACAGTAACTCCATTAATTTTCAACTTATTAACAAGGCCCACAATATTTTGAACCCGGTAATTAATCATAAACTCTTTTTTAGATGGAGCAAAATATTCGCTACCTTTTTTAAAGGGACTCCATTGTAAATAATTTATTTCTTCTGGTCGTGCAGCATTTCTAAATTCAAAACTTGAACCCCATTGATTAATTTCGAGACCTAAGTTCTCAGAATACCACTTTTTTGTTTTTTCAGGATTATCCGAAAAAAAGAAAATACCTCCAATTCCTGTTACTCTTGGAATAGTATCATTTTTAATATCGTTTTCGCTGTTTGTGAAATTATTATTGTTTGTTTCATTGGTTGAGTTACAACTTAGTAGAATGATAACCACTATTGTAATCAAGATTCTGTTCATATTTTTCTGTTTATACGTTGTTTTATGCTGATGTACAACGTTTATATTTGTTTTAGTTTTTCAATTGTAGAAACAGGATTACTCGAACCAAAAATAGCATTACCGGCAACCAGCACATTTGCTCCTATATCAACAAGTTTTGGAGCATTTTCGAGTGTAACACCGCCGTCGATCTCAATTAAAGCATTACTTTTAGTACTTATAATCAAATCTTTAAGACGCTTTATCTTTGTGTACGTGTTGTCAATAAATTTTTGACCGCCAAAACCGGGATTAACAGACATTAGTAGCACAACATCAACATCTGAAATAATATTAACAAGCAAACTAACAGGAGTATGAGGGTTTAGTACAACACCGGCTTTCATCCCTTGTTTTTTAATTTCGCTAATGCTCCTATGGAGATGATTACTTGCCTCATAATGAATTGTTAGTATGTCGGCACCGGCTTCTTTAAAATAACTAATGTATCTTTCGGGCTTAACAATCATTAAATGCACATCGAGAGGCAAAGTTGCTATTGCTTTAATTGCTTTTATTACCGGCATACCAAATGAAATATTAGGAACAAACATGCCATCCATAACGTCAAGATGGAACCAGTCGGCACTACTTTTATTCACTAACTCAACGTCAGCTTGTAGGTTGGCAAAATCTGCCGAAAGCATTGAAGGTGCAATTAAGTGACTCATAGTAAGTTTTTTTTTTGCAAAGATAGCAAATAGGTTAAGGGAGATTGCAGTTCGATAATACAAAAAAAGCATCGGCTTTATGATTGCTGATGCTTTTTAATAATTATCCGAGGTAGGATTTAAGAATTCTACTTCGAGAAGTGTGTTTGAGCCTTCTTATTGCTTTTTCCTTAATTTGTCTTACACGTTCTCTTGTCAGGTCAAATCTCTCACCGATTTCTTCAAGTGTCATTGGGTGTCCTTCACCAAGTCCGAAATAAAGCTTAACTACATCAGCTTCACGTTGTGTGAGGGTCTCAACTGCGCGTTCTATTTCTTTACGTAGCGATTCATAAAGCAACCCTGTTTCAGGGGTTGGTGCGTCATCGTTACGAACAACATCATACATATTGTTGTCTTCATCCTGTATCAAGGGTGCATCCATCGACACATGTCGTCCTGCATTTCGTTGCGATTCTTTAACTTCATTCTCGGTTAATTCAAGCTCGCCTGCAATTTCCATTGAATTTGGTTCTCGCTCAAAAATTTGCTCAAGTCTTGCTGATGCCTTATTGATTTTATTAATTGATCCTATTTTATTAAGTGGAAGCCTTACAATTCGAGATTGCTCAGCAAGAGCTTGCAAAATTGATTGGCGAATCCACCAAACAGCATACGAGATAAATTTAAATCCACGTGTTTCGTCAAATCGTTGGGCAGCCTTAATAAGACCAAGGTTTCCTTCGTTGATTAAATCAGGAAGGCTAAGACCTTGATTTTGATATTGTTTTGATACAGAAACTACAAAACGAAGATTTGCTTTAGTAAGTTTCTCGAGAGCAATTTTATCGCCTTGCTTAATTCTACGTGCAAGTTCAACTTCTTGTTCAGCAGTAATCAAATCAACTTTACCTATTTCTTGTAAATATTTGTCAAGCGATGCGGTTTCACGATTTGTTACCTGCTTTGTGATTTTAAGTTGCCTCATGTTGTTTTAACTTTTTTCTTAGCCTTATACGAAATAGTAATGTAAAGGTTACTTATTTTTCTATAAGTACTTTTCGTGAAAGTTTAAGCTTGCCTGATCTAGAATCAATACCGATAAGTTTCACTTTTATTTTATCACCTTGTTTAAGAACATCTTCTACGTTTTCAATGCGCTTATGATCTATTTCAGAAATATGCAAAAGACCATCTTTACCCGGTAGTATCTCAACAAAAGCACCAAAAGCTACTATACTTTTTACTGTGCCAAGATATACTTTGTTTAATTCGGGGACAGCAGTTATACCACCAATCCATTCTTTTGCAGCTTCAATAGCGGCCTTGTTATCAGCCATAACATCAATATGACCTTTATTGTCAATTTCTTCAATAACAATAGTTGCGCCGGTAACTTTTTGAATCTCTTGAATTACTTTTCCACCTGGACCAATTACTGCACCGATAAATTCTTTATCGATAATCATTTTTTCAATTCTTGGTGCATTATCTTTGTAATCAGCTCTTGGTTCTGTAATGGTTTTAGCCATCTCACCAAGTATATGTAGCCTCCCTTGACGGGCTTGTTCCAGAGCTTCCTCCAATATTGTGTATGAAAGTCCATCAACTTTAATATCCATTTGGCAAGCTGTAATTCCATCAGGTGTACCTGTAACTTTAAAGTCCATATCGCAAAGGTGATCTTCATCACCAAGGATATCAGACAACACAACATATTTTCCGCTTTCGCTATCAGATATTAATCCCATGGCAATACCTGCAACGGGTTTTGATATTTTAATACCGGCATCCATAAGTGCTAACGTTCCACCACAAACCGATGCCATTGACGACGAACCATTTGATTCAAGAATATCGCTAACTATGCGTACTGTGTAAGGATTATTTTCTTCAGTAGGAACTACATATTTCAAAGCGCGCTGGGCAAGATTGCCATGTCCAACTTCTCTTCTGCTCACTCCCATCATTCTTTTTACTTCGCCGGTTGCAAATGGAGGAAAGTTATAATGAAGCATAAAATTACGGTTTCCTGAAATAACGGCACCATCAATTTTCTGTTCGTTCAACTTACTGCCCAAAGTAACTGTAACAAGGGCTTGAGTTTCGCCTCTTGTAAAAATTGCCGAGCCATGTGTAGATGGAAGATAATCAACTTCTGTCCAAATAGGTCTAATTTCGTTCATCTTCCTACCGTCCAGACGAACATTTTCGTTTAGCATGGCATTGCGAACAGCTTCTTTCTCCACATCGTGGAAGTATCTTTTAATAAGTTTGGTTACTGTTGCCTGCTCCTCTTCCGAGAATGTATCAATATATTCGTTGCGTATTGCTTTAAAAGCATCCGATCTTGCATGTTTGTCAGCATTACCCTCACATGCTACATCATAGCATTTTTGGTATGTTGCCTCTTTTACTTTAACTTTTAATTCTTCGTCATTTGTTTCGTGATTATACTCACGTTTTTCTGATGCTTTCTCAACCATTGCAGCTAAGTCAATTTGTGCCTGGCATTGAATTTTTATGGCTTCATGTGCGACTTTTATGGCTTCAAGCATTTCTGCTTCACTTACCTCTTTCATTTCGCCTTCAACCATCATTATATTTTCTAATGAGGCAGCTACAATTAGTTCAATATCAGCATATTCTGTTTCCGATATTGTAGGATTTATAACGAATTCGCCATTTATTCTTGCTACTCTTACTTCCGAAATAGGTCCTCCAAAAGGGATATTGGAAACCATGAGTGCAGCTGATGCTGCCAAAGCTGCTAATGCGTCAGGGGCAACATCTTCTTCTACTGATATTAACGATACCAGCATTTGTATCTCAGCATGGTAATTTGATGGGAATAGTGGTCGCAATGCACGGTCAATTAACCGCGAAATAAGAATCTCATATTCTGATGGTCTTGCTTCACGTTTAAAAAATCCTCCGGGGAATTTTCCTGCTGATGCATATTTTTCTTTGTAATCAACTGATAGTGGCAAAAAATCAACATCTTCACGTGCCTCAGTTGCTGCAACAACGGTTGCAAGAAGCATTGTTTTGCCCATTTTAACTACTACTGATCCGTCGGCTTGTTTGGCAAGTTTGCCTGTTTCTATTGATATTGATTTTCCGTTTCCTAAATCGAACGAAATTGATTTGGGGTTTATTGACATAATTTAGTTTGTTTAAATAGTTGTGTGGATTAAAAAACACAAAAAAAGGCAATTGATAAATTGCCTTTTTTACAGAAGCAAGTCAACTTCCTATTTCCTTAGACCTAATTGTTTGATTATTGAACGATATCTCTCGATCTCTTTTTCTTTCAAATAATCAAGAAGTTTTCTTCTTTTACCAACAAGCCTTACTAATGATCTTTGCGTGAACACATCTTTTTTATTATTTTTCAAATGCCCTGTCAGGTGTTTAATCCTATAGGTAAATAAGGCAATCTGCCCTTCGGCAGAACCCGTGTCTGTGCTGGTTTTGCCATATTTTTCAAAAATCTCTTTTTTCTCTTCAGTACTTAAATACATATGATATTTCTTTTACTCAAAATTTTGGGCTGCAAAAGTAGAAACTTTATTTTAATTACACAACATTTTATTACTTTATTTTAATGATTGTAATAGGCTGAAAATCTGTATGATATAAAATATTATGTGTTTATCTTTGCTTTTATTAATAAATAAATATTAAGAAATGCATAATATGCTAACACTATACTTATAACGTATGTTATTGATTGCAAATAATTTGTATTGTAGTTAAGTATAATAAACCCGAAAACAATCATCATAATACCACTGATTAAATAAAGCCAAAAAAGTTTACTGTTTCTATTATCAAATAATCCTGACACAAAATAAAGCATGCCCATTACAGCTATCCAAAATGAAAAATCTAACATGAAAAACCTTGCATTGGGATCGGGGTAAGTAAACACAATCAATCCGGCAAAGCCGTCAATTGCTAATTCAATTATTATTTTCTCGTTTATATTCTCATTAAAATGAATAAACAAATAAATTGCGGTTAACGCAGCACCTATTAGTAATGTAACTCCAAAATAAATCCCAAATTCTTGAACAGAAAGTGAGAGTACGAATGATGCAACAGCAAGTATTGCAAACAGTATATTCCTTGCGTATCTGTACCCTAAACCCATAATAAAATTATATAATTGGAAAGCAAAAGTACTAATGATTTTAATACTCTGTTTAATTTAAGATTAATATTGATTAGAATTAGTAGTTTTGCACCAATTTTTAATATGATGATATGCTCACTGAAGACGTTATAATTGTAACAGAAGATGACAAAGATATTGGCTCAATAGAAAAAATGAAAGCTCACGAACAAGCTATACTGCATCGTGCTTTTTCAGTATTTATCTTTAACTCAAAGGGAGAACTCCTCCTTCAACAACGTGCCAACCACAAGTATCATTCGCCTTCATTATGGACGAATACCGTATGCAGCCATCCCCGAAAGGGCGAAAATACTAATGATGCTGCTCACAGGCGTATTGTTGAAGAAATGGGATTTGATTGTGATTTTGAGGAAATATTTTCCTTCGTTTATAACGCCGATGTTGGACAGGGGTTAACCGAACACGAATTTGACCATATTTTTGTTGGTGTGTCGGATACGCACCCCCTGCCAAACAGAAACGAAGTTGATGACTGGAAATATATTAGCATAGTTGATCTTAATGCTGATGTGAAAAATAATCCTGACAATTATACCGTTTGGTTTAAAATTGCTATTGCCAAAGTGCTTGACTATTTTAAAAAGAGCACAATAAAATAACAACCTATATTTTAAATAAAATGAGATATTTAATATTTACAATTGTTTTTGCTTTCTCAAGCACCCTCGTGTTTGCACAGTTTGAAAATCTGCATTTTGGTACCGACTCAACATTAGATGTAATAACCTGGAACATTGAACATTTTCCAAAAAAAGGTCAAGTTACTATTGATTATGTAACTCAAATTATTCAGGCTCTTGACGTTGATGTGGTTGCAATACAAGAAGTTTCGGGCGAAACATGGCTCAATCAATTAATAGAAAATTTACCGGGATGGAATAGCTATTACGCCTATAATCAGTATGCTGCATTGGCTTTTGTTTATAAAGAAAGTACTATAGTTAATCCTGCTTTTTCTCAAATATATACCGGCAGTCATCGTGAGTTTCCGCGTGCACCATTGGTTATGGAAATGGACTTTAACAGTGAACATTTTGTAATTGTAGATAATCATTTTAAATGCTGTGGCGATGGCATCCTCGACCTAAACGACCCTTGGAATGAACAAACCAGACGCTACGACGCCAGCAATTTACTAAACCAATTTATTGAAAATAGCCATCCTAATGACAAGGTTATTGTTGTTGGCGACCTAAACGATATACTAACCGATATCCCTGCAAATAACGTATTCCGGGTTTTTATTGATAATCCCGAAAAATATATGTTTACTGATATGGAAATAGCTATGGGCAGCAGTTCAAACTGGTCGTATCCTACATGGCCATCGCATCTCGACCATATACTTATTACTGATGAAATATTTAATGAATTTGCTAATAGCGGCTCTGATATTAAAACAATTAAGCTTGATGACTATTTTAATAGCTGGTACGATTACGACAATAATGTTTCCGACCATCGACCTGTTGGTATTAAAATTAAAACTAACTCAAGTCTTAGTATTGATGAAACTAACTATTCAATTAGCAAGTTAACTAATTATCCAAATCCAGCTTTAAGCAGTACTACAATTTCAATTAACAATGCTTACGCAGATGCCAAAATAGATATTTATAATATTAACGGGCAAATAATAAAGAAATTTGTTATTGGCAACAATCAAAAATCTGTTGTTTGGAACACCCGAAGTTTTCCTGCCGGCTTTTATTATTGTAAACTTAATACCAACGGCAAACTAAAAGCTGTTGGCAAAGTGATGGTTATTAAATAATTATAAGGAAAAATGTATTTGCAAGGTAATCGTTGTAACAAACCTTGAAAATAATATTCCATCAATATAGTTTAAAGATAATTAGTACTTGCAAGAAAACTCATCGTTTTCAAATCTTTGGTAAGAAAGCATCAAAGACAAGGTTTTCGAAGTTTTTAAATTCATGGGTTTACGAATTGTAAATGACTGATAAAAAAACGAGAATAACACAGTATTTGGCGTTTTCTTGCAAAGACTAATTTACTCACATAATAAATATTCATAGATGAAGAAGATACTCATAACTTTTTTTATCACATTTAGCATAATGCAAAATGCTAAAGCAAGTTATGATGTTGACAATAACTGTAAAACTGCATGGATGTTGCTGATGGACTTAAAGATTAATGAGGCTAAACAGCTACTTAAAGAGGAAATACAGCAGAAGCCTGAAAATTATTACGCTTACTATCTTGACCAAACATGCGATGCATATGCCCTTATAATAAACTCAGGCGAAGATAAATACAAAGCTTTTCTTGAAAATTACGAAAATCGTCGCAATATTATGGATGATAATGATACCGACTCTCCATATTATTTAGCATGTATGGCTGAAATGCAACTTCAGGTTGGTATTTTTAATATTCTTAACGGAGATAGGCTAAGCGGTCTCCATAAAGCATACTCCTCCTACAATAATACATACAAGAATCTTAAAAAATTTCCCGGTTTTAATCAAAGCCTTAAACTTGATGGTTTTTTTAATGTAGCAATATCAAATGTGCCTCCATTTGTAAGATGGGCGGTTTCATTTTTTGGTGTTAGTGCCAATCCTTCTTATGGCTTTAAAGTGCTTAACGAAAATTATGAATCGCAAAAAAACATTAAGGGAATAAATGCTGAGTCGGCACTATTTGTAATATTAACGGCAAAAATAAATAAAACCCCCAAGTTGGTTTATAATTTCACTAAATCGTTAGACAGCACTATAAGTAAAACATTTATTCATAAATATTTTAAGGCTAATATTGCATATCGTATTGGTAAAAATGAGGAAGCTTTGGCAACATTACAGCAAATAAATATTAACGACTATCCCTATGTTGATATTATTTACAGCTATTTAATGGGTAAAATTCTACTCCGTAAGTTAGATAACAATGCCGGTTATTATTTTGAGAAATACTTGAAGAATCTTAAAAAAGAAGAATATGTAAAAGAGATAAACTATAAGCTTGCTCTTTTTTATCTGATAAATAATAACCCCACAAAATATGTTGAACTTTGTAAAATTGTACGAAGTGAAGGTAAGGATATTAACGAGCGCGACCGAGAAGCATTGTACGATGCTAATTTAGATTACAAACCCAACGTAAATTTGGCAAAAGCAAAACTGCTACTTGATGGAGGTTACTTTGATAAATCAGCGAAAGCATTGTCAGCTTATGCAGCGAATAGCGATAGTTTATTGGCATACAAACTTGAATATATATTTCTTTGCGGAAGGTTAAATGTAGAAAATGGTAATATTGATTTGGCAATAAAACAGTTTAAAGAAGTAATGAATCTCGGTAAGGATGAAGATTATTATTTTGCCTCCGAAGCCGCATTAAGATTAGGCAATATTTATGAAAATATGGGTGATGATACCTCTGCAATTAAGTATTTTAAAAAGTCGTCAAAACTATATAACAGTAGCTACTATGAATATATTGACGATAAAGCATCAAAGGGAATCGCCAGACTATCCTCCTGATTATTACTAATACAAATTTACAAAATACTGATATTCAAAGGTAAGGCAAAAAATACATGTGTATAACGTTTTGTTTGCCAATTTTTTTTTACATTAGCAGAAAAAAATTATGTGTCTTTCTCTTCCCGGAAAAATAGTTTCGATTGATTCGAGCGGTGAGTTATTAATGGGTGATGTTGATTTTAGTGGTGTTCGGCGAGACATTTGTCTTGAGTGGGTTCCGGAAGCTAAAATTGGTGACTATGTGCTGGCGCATGTAGGCACAGCACTTACATTACTTGACGAAGAAACTGCTAAAACCAACATCGAAACACTAAACGAAATAAGCAGTAAACTGAACAACGAATTAAATTAGCAGCAGTAGTTTATGATTAACAAAAATTCAGTTTCAATTATTAGTCATAACAGCAGCATGCTTAAGCTAATCGACAACATTAATAGGGTTGCCGATTCAGATATTAGCATTCTGCTAATTGGTGAAACCGGTGTTGGCAAAGAGATTTTTGCTGATTATATTCACAATTTAAGTATGCGCCCGTCTAACTGCATAGTTAAAGTTGGACTTGCAACATTACCTGCCGAACTGATGGAAAGTGAATTATTTGGATTCGAAAAGGGCTCGTTTACTAATGCTGATCATAGTAAGCAAGGCATGTTTGAATTAGCTGATAGCGGATCTCTTTTTCTCGATGATATTGACGATACACCTCTCAATGTTCAGGCAAAACTTTTACGAGCCATTGAGGCGGAAGAAATAAGACACATTGGAGGTGTAAAACCAATTAGCATAGATGTTAGGCTAATATGTGCATCCAAAGTTGATTTGAAAGAGTTGATAAACCGTGGTACTTTCAGGCAAGATCTTTATTATAGAATAAACGTTGTTGAATTACGAATACCTCCGCTGCGAGAGCGTAAAGATGACCTACCACTTTTGGTTGATCACTTTATAAAACACTTTACAAATAACAAGAAACTATCTGTTTCTCAAAAAGTCATGGATGTCTTTATTGACTATAACTGGCCCGGCAATGTTCGTGAATTAAGAAATGTTATACAGCGATCAGCTTTATTTGCCGAAGATATCATTGACATTGACGACTTACCTGATCGATTTAAGGATAATGGGAATATTAATAACATTATCAAAGAATGTGAATTATGCTTTTCTTCCGGAAAAATGAACCTAAACGAACTCCTAAAATGCCTTGAGTCGAAGCTTTTATCAGAAGCTATTGAAAAAACAAATGGTAACCAGAGTATTGCCGCCCGTAATCTGGGGATGAAGCTCTCCACATTCAGAGATAAAATTAAAAAATTAGATATTTAATTAATGCTTCCAAGAAAACGCTAACGTTTCAAGTGCTTCTAAGAAACCGACAAAGACGAGGCTTTAGAAGTTTTGAAAATCATGCAGTTTACTTTTGTAGATAATCGTTTTCAAATCGAGAGTAACACAGTATTTGGCGTTTTCTTAAAGATACTAATTAGGGACTCTATCGACCCAAATCAATTCTGCGGTTCTCCGTACTTTTCTTGCGATTATCCACAAATATTCATCTTTATTATTTAGAATCAATATAAATATTATTATTTTGTATTTACCTACATATCTGCATTTAAGATAGTTATCACATAAAATTATCTTACTACAACTAACAATATTTATTTAGGAACGACTATTGCCAATAGAGTCTCTATGGTGAACATAAAGTCGATACAGATAAACGGAAATATTGCTGAAATTCTTAATACCGATTTTTGTAATAATATACGCATAGTTGGCGATGGGGTTGTAAATGCAGTTACTATTGAAAATATTGATGGTGTAAGTTTAGGTGAATCCATAAGTATTGACGGAAAAATAATAATTGAATCACTATCTATAGATGGAATTGTAAGAGAAACTAATTAATACTAATAATTAAAAATCAATATTATGGGCAGAAAACTAAAGACTTATTACGAAATTGCGATGGAAAAAGGATATTCGCGTCGTGATTTCATGAAACTTGGTGCTATGATGGCGGCATTTTTAGGGCTCGAATCAAGCATGGTAGGCCAGATTACCGAAGCAATGAAAACAAAAACCAGACTTCCGATAATATGGCTGCATGGGCAAGAGTGCACATGCTGTAGCGAGTCGTTTATAAGATCGTCGCATCCGTTGGTAGCCGATATATTACTTGATTTAGTTTCACTTGATTATACTGAAACTTTAATGGCAGCAGCAGGATATCAGGCTGAGAAATGCATGTCTGACACCATGAAAAACTATTATGGTGAATACTTGTTGGCTGTCGAAGGTTCAATCCCAACAAAAAGCGATGGCTACTGTTGCATAGCAGGAAAGTCATTTGAAGATATTATCCACGAAACTGCAGCTGGAGCCAAAGCTGTTATCGCATGGGGAAGCTGTGCTTCAAATGGTTGCGTACAAGCAGCAAAACCTAACCCAACAGGGGCAACACCCATACATAAAATTATAAAAGGCAAACCAATTATTAATGTTCCGGGATGCCCACCCATAGCCGAAGTTATGGCAGGCGTTATTGTATATCTGCTTACTTTTGATTCTATCCCCGAACTTGATCGTTTAAACCGACCAAAAGCATTTTACTCACGCCGGGTACATGATACATGCTATCGCAGAGCTAATTTTGATGCCGGCTTATTTGTTGAAGCATTCGATGATGAAAATGCAAAAAAAGGATATTGCTTGTATAAAATGGGGTGTAAAGGACCGGTTACCTACAATGCATGTGGTGTAATAAAGTGGAATAACGGCGTAAGCTATCCTATACAATCTGGTCACCCTTGTTTGGGATGTAGCGAAGAAGGATTTTGGGATAATGGTTCGTTTTATGAACGACTTCCGAATATCCGTGCATTTGGTATTGAATCCAATGCAGATAAAATTGGCTTGGGCTTGGGCATAGCAACAGGAGTAGGTATTGCCGCCCATGCAATATCAACAAACATCCGCAAACGAAAGCTTATTTTAGATGGCGAATGTGAAACAACAGATGTTAAATCGTAAAAAAAGAAAAGGAGAATATATATGAGCCAAAGAATTATTGTTGACCCTATAACAAGGATTGAAGGACACCTAAGGGTGGAAATGGAAGTTAAAGATGGAAAAATTACTGACGCATACAGCTCGGGAACTATGGTACGCGGCATGGAAATTATACTAAAAGGTCGTAACCCTAAAGACGCTTGGGCATTTACCGAAAGAGTATGCGGAGTATGTACAACCGTACATGCATTGGGCTCGGTTAGAACTGTTGAAAATGCTCTCGGAATAGTTATTCCGCCAAATGCCGAGATGGTGAGAAACTTGATGTTTTGTGCACAAATGATGCAAGACCATGTTGTTCACTTTTATCATTTACATGCCTTAGACTGGGTTGATGTTGTTTCGAGCCTAAGTGCCGACCCTAAACAAACATCTAACCTTGCACAAAGCATCTCGAGTTGGCCTAAAAGCTCTCCGGGATATTTTAAAGATGTGAAAAATCGTATTAAAAAGTTTGTTGATAGCGGACAGTTAGGCATATTCGCAAACGGTTATTGGGGGCATAAAGCATATAAACTACCTCCTGAGGCAAACCTCATGGCTGTTGCTCACTACCTCGAAGCCCTTCAGTGGCAAAAGGAAATAGTAAAAGTTCATACTATTTTTGGTGGTAAAAACCCACATCCAAATTACCTTGTTGGTGGTGTCCCGTGTTCCGTTGATTTAAGTCAGGTTAACGCAATAAATGTTGAGCAACTTGCATATGTAAAACAACTTCTTGATGACGCAAAAGTATTTATAGACCAGGTTTATATACCTGACCTTCTTGCTATTGCATCATTTTATAAAGAATGGGCATCAATTGGTGGTGGATTAGATAATTACCTTTCGTATGGCGATCTACCAACAAATGGATACTCCGACACTTCAAGCTTTAAATTCCCAAGAGGCATTATATTAGGTCGCGATTTGAGTAAGATACATGAGATTGACGGAACAGATTTAAAACAAATTCAGGAGTTTGTAGCACATTCATATTACGATTATGATACCGGAAACGATAGTGGTAAACACCCGTGGGAAGGAGAAACTAATTTGAATTATACCGGTCCTAAACCTCCTTATGATCAGCTAAATGTAGATAGTAAGTATAGCTGGATAAAAACTCCGCGTTGGATGGGTAAACCAATGGAAGTTGGCCCCTTAGCACGAGTCCTTATCGGTTATGCATCCGGACGTGAAGATTACAAGGAAGTTGTTGATTATGCATTAAATTATCTTGATGTTCCTGTTGGTGCACTCTATTCAACACTTGGCAGAACAGCAGCACGCGGACTGGAGACAAAACTTGTTGCCAACTGGGCACAAGAGTTCTTCGATTCACTAATTGCAAATATAAAATCAGGTGATACAAGAATGCATACAAACCATATGTGGGATTCGAAAGACTGGCCTAAAGAAGCAAAAGGTGTTGGCATGACAGAAGCCCCACGTGGATCGTTAGCCCACTGGATTGTTATTAAAGATAAGAAAATTAAAAATTATCAACTTGTTGTTCCAAGTACCTGGAATGCATCACCACGTGATGCGCAGGGGCAAAGATCAGCCTACGAGGCAGCATTACTCGGCACTCCTGTTGCCGACCCCGAAGCACCTCTTGAATTATTACGTACAATTCACTCTTTCGACCCATGTATAGCTTGTGCCGTACATCTGTTTGATGAAAAAGGATCATATGTTCACCAAATTCAAACTTTCTGATTATGAATAGATATGCTAGAATAGAAAAAATGATAATGCATCCGAGATATGTGTGGCAACTACCTGTCCGCTTTTTTCATTGGATTAATGCTAGTGTTATTTTGGTGTTAGTGGTAACCGGTCTTATTATAAGTAATCCTCCCGCAATTCAATCAGCTACCGAGGCTTATTTTAGTTACTGGTTTGGAACAGTAAGATTTATCCACTTTGTAGCCGCCTATGTTTTCTTTTTTAATTTTATTATCCGTATTTACTGGGGATTTGCAGGTAATAAATTCGCAAAATGGAGTAACTTTATTCCATATACAAAACGTCAGTGGATAGATATGTGGCAGGTTATTAAAGTTGATATCTTCCAAGTAAAATGCGTTCACAATCCTAATTTAGGTCATAATGCTTTGGCAAGTTTTACATATTTTCTAACATTTATCGTGTTTTTGTTACAAGTGTTTACAGGCTTTGGCGTTTATGCTGCCATGAGCTCAGGCTGGTTACCTCATCTTTTTGCATGGGTACCTGCTATGCTTGGCGGAGATATGCTTGCGGTAAAAATTCATTATATCTTAATGTGGTTTTTTATCCTTTTTGCAATAGTTCATGTTTATCTTGTATTTTATCATGATTATATTGAAAAAAATGGTGTAACTTCCTCAATGATAGGTGGCTGGAAATTCCAAGAAGATGGTGATATAGAGAGAGAAACAGACTGATTAGTTTTTATTTTACTTTTGATTATATTTTGTTTGTTTCGTAACTTTACTGAGCCTTTTATAGGACTTGGAGAAAAAGCAGTAAAACAGACTGCCATGCTAAATAGCAGCAACTATGGGAATTAACAATGAAAAAAAAATCCTGATTTTGGGATTGGGTAATATATTGCTTAACGATGAAGGTATTGGCGTAAGGGTTGTTGAGGCAATGGAAAAAACTGATCTTCCAGAAAATGTTGAGGTACTCGATGGTGGTACGGGTGGTTTTGTTTTACTGTCATTATTCCACGAATATAATAATATTGTAATTATTGATGCTGCATTAACTGATGATGAACCCGGTACAATAAAAATACTTGAGCCAAAATATTCATCTGATTTCCCAAAGTCGTTGAGTACCCACGAATTAGGGATGAAAGATATGATAGAGTCTGCAATGCTTCTTGAGAAAGTACCCAAATTACACCTTATCGCAGTAACAGTTTCTCCACGGCAGGACATGGATATGAAAGTATCTCCCTTTATTTATAGTAAAATACCAATTATCATCAAAATAATAAATGAGATTATAGTCGATATATTATTACATTAAATCGGTTAAATTTCATAAGCTTTTATACTACTACAATTACCATAATTTAATAGTAAGGTTTGAAAAACATAACACTGCTATCGGCATCTGTTATTGAGATTATCGGTACAGGTATCGATTTGGCAAATTCCTCAACGGCTTTCATTATACCCGGCCAATCTGCATTGTTATCATGTACAATTATTACGCCTCCCGGAGAGAGTAGAGGATAGAAAAAATCCAAGCCGGCTTTTGTGGGATTGTACAAATCAGCATCTATGTTTACAAGTGCAAACTTTGTGTTCAGCACGCTATCAATAGTATCAGGAAAATATCCTTGATGAAAAACAAACTTATCTGAATTTAATTTTTTTACAACAGCTTCCATAGATGTATCAGCAAAATTATGCTTTGTATATGTTGCCGCTTTACCCTTTTCATTTACCAAATCCTTCTCTCGAAATCCCTCAAAAGTATCAAATAAATGAAACTTGCGAGAAGTATCCATCAGATGAATAATGTTAGCAGAATCACCTCTATAAACACCTAACTCGGCAAAGGTACCCACTATTTTCTCCTTCTTAAGTCTCTCAACCTGAAACCAAAAATTAAAAAACCGTACTTTATCTGAATATCTTCTTTCTGCCTTATTTAGTGCTTTAGGGATTAAACCCAAATTTACATTATTCCTGTATGCTTTTGGCTGATACAGCTTACTATAGTATATTGTATATAAATAGTAAATAAAATACAAAACCAATATGGTTATCAAACCAAACTGAATAATATGATACAAACTCATTATAAGTTTTGTTTAAAAATCAATAACTACACAAACTACAAAGGTAGGATAAAATAAACAACACTTTTAATTTTTTGATGACATCTTCTGTAATGCTCGTTAAGAAATTAATTGGTACTTTTGACAACTTTAAAAATATTAAGTTGGGTGTAATTCAAAAACAATCAGTATCAGGTACAATATACTCGTACATTGGCGTTTTACTCGGGTTTATTACTACCGGTATCCTTTTTCCACGAATACTTTCAACTGATGAAGTAGGCTTGCTACGAATTTTAGTGTCGTACTCAGTGCTGTTTGCGCAGATTGCTGGGCTTGGCATAAATGCTGTTACGGTAAAGGTATTTCCTTATTTTCGTGATTACGATCGCAAGCATCATGGCTACCTCGGGCTGTCGCTACTGGTGTCTTTAGTCGGACTTGTAATTTCAATTTCAGCATATATATTGCTGAAAGACTGGATACTTGATGGCAGCAATGCGAGTGCTGATTTGTTCACCAAATACTTCTATTACGTTGTACCACTTATAATATTTACATTGTTATTTAATGTTTTTGACACTTATTATAGGGTTCTGTATAATGCGGTTACCGGTATAATCTATCGAGAAGTAGCTCAAAGAAGCATTATATTAATAGTCATAGTTCTTTATTTCTTTGGGGCTATCGATTTTCATATGGCCGTAATACTCTATACGTTAGCATTGATACTACCGGCAATATTATTTTTGATACTTTTGATTTACGATAAGCAGCTTTTCTTAATCCCTGAGATAAGTTTTATTGGCAACGAGCTAAAACGCGAAATGATAAACGTTGGTATTTTTGGGATATTGGCAAGCTTTTCGAGTATTTTAGTGATGACAATTGATTCAATAATGGTTGAGCGTATGCTTGGACTAAGTATGCTTGGTATTTACACAATTGCATTCTTCTTCGGTACATTAATTTTAGTACCACTACGCACTATGGGCAAAATAAGTTCTGTTGTAATTGCCGATGCCTGGAAAGCTAATGATATTAGAATAATCGACATCATCTATAAAAAAAGTAGTATAAGCCTAAGTGTGATTGGGTTACTTTTGCTGATTGGAATTTGGGCAAATATTAACAATATATTTCAAATAGTTCCGGCTACTTACCTTCCCGGAAAACCGGTTATACTAATAATAGGTATTGCGAACCTAATTGATATAGCCCTTGGCGTAAATCCACAAATTATTGTAAACTCAAAATACTTCCGTTTTATTTCATATTTTCTGATAATATTTGTTATATTAATTGTATTGCTAAATTATTTATTGATACCTATTTACGGCATCGTAGGAGCTGCCATTGCCACATTAATATCAAAATTTATTTACAATATTATTAAATTTTTATTTGTATATCGCAAATTTAAACTACAGCCATTTACATATAAAATGGTGTTGCTTTATGTAATTGGATTTTTTACTTATGGGATATCGCTGATAATTCCACAGCAATCAAATTTTATTATTGATATGATAATAAGAAGCTTTTTTATAATTTTTGTATTTGCTCCCTTGATTTATTATTTCAATATTTCGGAAGATATTAGCAATAAAGTTAATTCTGTTGTAAGAAGTATATTTAAGTAAACTCAATAAATAGCGTACTTTTGCGTTATTAACAGTTACTAAAATGCATCTGATATTATGATAAATGACAAATTAAAAATATGCTTTATTGGAAGTGGTTCAATTTCAACTGCAATGGCAAATGTACTTGCGCAGAAAAATAAGTATGATATTTTTCTATTATCAGTAGAAAAAGATGTTGTAGATTCAATTAGTAATGAGCATATTAACAGAAAGTATTTTCCAAATATCGATCTCGAGTTATCACTTAAAGCAACATTTGATAAAAATATTCTTAGAGATTCTGATATAATTTTTCTTGGAATACCATCAAGTGTTATTGTTCCTTACATTAATGAAAATAAGGACTACATTGGCGAAGAAGCTCTTATTGTAAATATGGCTAAAGGTTTTGGCGATGGGCAAAAAACCATTCCTCAAGCATTATCAAAGATTATCCAAAATCAAATTTTTAGTCTTAAAGGACCATCATTTGCCAGAGAGATAATAAACAATATGCCTACAGCGTTTACACTTGCCTCAAAAAGAGAAAAGTATTTTAATTTATTTGAAGATATATTTCGTAATACAAATATACAACTCGACTTTAGTACAGATGTTAATGGTGTTGAGCTGGCAAGCATACTAAAAAATATTTATGCTATTATTGTGGGTATTGTTGATGCTCACTACGACTCGCCAAATTTGCGGTCGTTGATACTTACAAAAGCCATTAACGAAATGAAATTTATCATCTACAAATTTGGTGGTGAAGAAAAAACCATGTTTAACTACTGTGGATTTGGCGATTTTACTCTTACCGCTCTTAATGACCTAAGCCGTAACCGCACGCTGGGATTACTAATTGGTAAAGGTTTTTTTACAGATTATATATCGGAGAAGGTTGTATTAGAAGGAAAAGTAGCAGTAAATATTTTTGTTGAAGAAATAGCAAAAAGACGTGGCATAAAAACTAAGAATCTTATGCTTAAAGAGTTATATAAAGTTTTCAACGACGATAAGTACGATATCAACAATTTTGTATCAAATATAACTGTTATATAATAGATGGTCATATATTAATAGTGTATTAGCATAGCACTACTTCATCAAGATGAAGTTATATGTAATTGTCCCACGCTGAAGTTGGGTAGCTCCTGCATCCTTTTCAAATGTTGAGTTATATGCAGCATCAACTGCTATCTTTCTTAGATTTTGATCGAGTATATTTGTACCTTTTGCACTCACTTGAGCTTTTTTAACATTTCCCATCTGGTCAACCCAAATGCTCACCACAACAGTTCCCTGCTCTTTAAACCGGGCACTCGGCTTCTCTAAAAATAAGCTCCCACGCCCACCAAGACTAAACGAAATCCCATTTCCTTTGCCTCCCTGTCCGTTATAATTATTACTTTCCTTATACCCATGCGGTTTACCCTGATCGCCTGCTCCCTCAGTAATGCCTTGGTTTGTACTTTTCGAATCGGACGTGCTTCCCTTGTAAAGGGCTCTTTTATTTACAACAGGTTTGGGCTTTTCAACGGGGATGTCTTTTGTGGGCTCGTCGGCAACCGCAGCAGAATCCACGACCTCTTTAACGGGCTTTTCCTTTACAACTTTCTCTTCTATAGGTTTTTCTTTCTTTTCTTCTATCGGTTTCTTCTCTATTTCCTTTTCCGTTTCTTTTACTTTTTCTTCAACAACAGGAGCTTCTTCAATATCCTGAGTAATTATTTTTTCTTTAACAGGTGTTGGTTCTGTAAGTGGTTGCACAACTTTTTTAACTACCGGTTTTGGGTCTTTCGCAGGCGGTGGTGTATCACTTTGTATATCGCCTTTGCCTTGGTCGCTATACCCCAAATTTACCTCAACGCCCTCTTCGCCAGGAAGTGGCAGCGGGGTTCGCAAAGCTACAAGTAATAAAAAAACGAGTAAGATGGCATGTACTGCTACAGTCCCAATTATTCCGCGTCTTTTGTCTTTATCAATTTTCATCTTTTCCTGTTGATACTGTCGTTGCTTACATTGTCATTTTTTTACTCTACTATCTTTTAGGCTTTGTAGCTAGTATAACCTTGTGCTGAGTGTGGTGCTTATTATTTATCCCATTTACAGCGTCAATAACAACAACAATATCCTGTACCGAAGCTGTTTTGTCGGCACGAAGCACGACAGATGCGGCAGTCTCGTTTCTGATAATACCATAAAGAACATTTTCGAGATTTGCAGGATTAACCTTACGCTCATCAACATAAATGTTACGTGCTTTGTTAATGTAAACAGTAACTGTTTGCTTAGACATTGTTTTGCTGTTACTGTTCGGAAGTAATAATTTTATTGCATTTGGTGCTACAAGCGTTGACGTAAGCATAAAAAATATCAGAAGCAAAAAAACCATATCTGACATTGATGCCATGCTAAAATTAGTATCCCTTTTATTTCGCATTTGTATTGCCATACTGTTTTTTCGTTTTAGTTATTCAATTGCGATTTCTTCTTTTTCTTAATTGCAAAATTCTCTGTTATCAAAAACCTAATATTTACTACTGTTTGCACCTCAACTTTTTTAAGCCTTTTTATAATTGTGAATTTATTGTAAATAACAAACACAATAAGAGTATTAGCTCAAGTGCCAGGTAAACACTCAGCAGCCTATATTATTTAGCCGGTTCGTGTAACATATCCATAAATTCGGTTGCATTTATTTCCAGTGCGTAAACTACTGATTGTATCCTCGATACCAGTATATTATAAAGTATGTAGGCTGTAATACCAACTACAAGTCCGCCAACGGTAGTAATCATTGCTTGATAAATTCCACGCGATAACAGCTCGATGTTGATATTATTACCTGCCATCGACATATCGTAAAAAGCTCGTATCATTCCTATAACAGTTCCCAAAAAACCTAACATTGGTGCAGCACCTGCCACAGTAGCAAGTCCGGCAACATTTTTTTCAAGTCTCGAAACTTCAAGTTTTCCTGTATTTTCAATTGCAGCATTTATGTCTCCTAATGGTCGCCCAATTCGCGATAAGCCCTTACTAATCATCCTGCCAATAGGCGAATTATTTGTAAGGCATAGTGCTTGCGCTGATTCAAGTTTACCATCCTGAATGTACGTGCGGATGTTATTCATAAATCCTTTGTCAACTTTTTTTGCTCTCCCGATAACAAAAAATCTCTCAATAAATATGTAAATAGCTATAACCGACAGTACTCCAATAATTGCCATTATCCATCCACCTTTCATAACAAGGTCAATAATTGGCAGTGTAATCTCGCCATCGGTAGGCACTCCGCTAATCACATTTGCTGTTTCGTGTAATTGTAATATAATTCCTGTTGTCATTTGCTAAAGATTTAACGTGCGGTAAATTTACCACCATAATAAAATAAACTTAACCTGCGATAATAAAATTGTAAACATATTTCTGTTAATATTAACTAAAAATATTACAAATTAGTATTTATAAGTTAGCAGCATATACTATTTCTTTTTATTTGGATATCAAATACTCTTTCCACAATCTGTTTAATAATGCATGTTTATATTTTTGTTTGTTAACGGATACTGTGGCATATAACAGCACCACATATTGCATAATAATATTGCATTAATAACTATAGCGATATTCTAATAATTTCTTTTTAACAAGAAAGAAATTATTAGAATGCCTTGTAGGTATGAGTTTGTGCTACTTGTCAAGTTGACAATACAGGAGTAGAGATTTGCCACCTAAAAGATACACACAATACACTATCAGCTGTCAACCTTAGGACGGTTTTCCTTTGTGTAAGCCCAAATAGCTACTACAGCTACTGTTGCCAAGGCGTAAT
>CAZGWS010000002.1:0-5524 GCA_964528805.1 uncultured Lentimicrobiaceae bacterium
TTGAATCAATCAACTACAATTCGTAAACTCCTTGAATTCAAAAATATCGAAAGCCATGTCTTTGACGCTTTCTTATCAAAGACTTGAAAATGATGAGTTTTCTTGTAGGCGCTATCTATAATCGACTAAAGTACAAAAAAACTTGTTCCCTGATAATTCTATTCCGGGTTTTAGCTAATTAATAATTATAGCAACGGCAGAAATTGCTTATTGTTAGATAATACAGAACTACAAATACTAAATCCACTTAATAAGTGGGAAATCCATCCTATAACGCAGCAATTTATTTTTAGGAAAAATTCTGAAAGCATAATCGTAAACTCCGGTGGTCTCCAATGGAAATTCGCATTTAAATTTTGCTTTACCCTCCTCAGCAGCAATCGCCTTTAATTGATTTTTAAATGTTATTTTATCAACATCTCCATCAATTTTATTTCCCATTACAATTTCAACACCAATATCGGAAGATGAAAGTTTAGGTATGTTCAGCGTTATTTCTGCTTTAAAATGTTTTCCAAATTCCAATGGTTTATTATCTGCATCAGGTATAATTAAGGATTCGAGTGAAATATTTTCCCATGCAGCCTGTACTTTCTTTTTCCATATAACAAGTTCTTTTGCCGGTGCAAATTGGTTTTTATAAAGTTCCTCTCTTCTCTCAAACAAATGCAAATAGTAGTTATTATAATAGTCTTCAAGCATCCGCTGCATAGTAAAATGAGGTGCCACTTCTGCTATAGTATTCTTAATATACGACACCCATTTTTCAGAAATTCCTACTTCGTTTTTATCATAGTAACTGGCTATAATATCATTTTCAAAGGTGTTATAAATTATTTGAGCATCAAGTTCGTCCTGAAACTTTTGGTTAGCAAAAGTTTTAGATTCTTCAATTGCCCAGCCTGCATCTTGTTTATAGCCCTCTGCCCACCATCCGTCAAGCACACTAAAGTTAGTAACACCATTCATAACGGCCTTTTCGCCACTTGTCCCCGATGCTTCAAGTGGTCGTGTGGGTGTGTTAAGCCATATATCAACACTACTTGTAAGCATTTTTCCTGAGATCATATCGTAGTTTTCCAAGAAAAGGATCTTGCCAATAAATTCCTTGGTTTTGCTTATATCAACAATCAGTTTTATCAAATCCTGCCCTGCCTTATCGTGTGGGTGCGCTTTTCCGGAAAAGATAAAAATAACAGGTTTCTCTTTGTTATTAACTATTAGGGAAAGCCGCTTTGTGTCAGTAAATAGCAAATGTGCACGTTTGTAAGTTGCAAATCGTCTTGCAAAACCAACCAATAGAGTCTCTTCGGTAATACTTGCAATTGAATTAAATATTATCGCAGGTGATTCCTGCCGTTTAGTTAGATCATATTTAAGTTTCTTCTTAATTTCTTCAACAAGATTCTTCTTTAGTTCTATGCGTGTCTTCCAAATAAGCTCATCAGGAACATGTAATATGTTCTGCCATGAATCTTGATTTGATTGATTGCTTTCAAAATCCTTTGAAAAATTATCTTTATATAGTTTTTGCCAAAGTTTATCGGTCCATGTAAAGTAATGTACACCATTAGTTACATAGCCAATATGAAGTTCGTCAGCAAAGTATCCGGGATACAATGATTTGAACATTTCACGCGATACTCGACCATGGATTTTACTCACTCCGTTTACTTCCTGCGAAAGATTTGCCGCCAGCAGACTCATAGAGAACTTCTCGCCTAAGTTACCAATATTGTGTCTTCCCAATGCCATAAATTGTTCCCAGCTAACTCTAAATATTTCGCTAAAATGACTCAAATATGCTCTCATTAGATGCTCTTCAAAAGCATCATGACCGGCAGGAACAGGTGTGTGTGTTGTAAATAATGTGTTTGCCCTAACTAACTCACATGCTACGCTATAGTCAAGATTGTAATTTTCCATCATATCTTTGATGCGCTCAAGTCCACTAAAAGCCGAATGCCCTTCATTGCTATGATAAATAGTTGGTTCGAGCCCGATGCTGTTAATAAGTCTTACCCCACCAATTCCAAGTAGGATTTCTTGTTTTAAACGATGTTCGTTATTGCCTCCATAAAGCCGTGCTGTTATAGCTTTGTCATCGTTGCGATTTGTTTCAATATCTGTATCCAACAAATAGAGGGGAATTCGACCTACATTAACCTGCCATATTTTTGCTGTTACTGTTCTTCCAGGAAGTGCAATTCGTATTGTAATCCACTCGCCGGATGAATTTCTTACCGGCATCAAGGGTAATTGTGTAAATTTTTGTGGCAAATAAACAGCTTGCTGATCTCCAAATATTGATAACTCCTGTTTAAAATATCCGTAACGATAGAGTAGTCCTACAGCAATCATATTTTTATTTGAGTCGCTTGCCTGTTTTAAATAATCACCGGCCAAAATGCCAAGTCCGCCTGAAAATATTTTTAAACTGTTATGCAAACCATATTCCATACTCGTATAAGCTACCAACTCATCTGGTTTTTCATCAGCTTTACGCATATAGTTAACAAAATTTGAATAAACTTTTTGTAGTTTCTCAATAAAGGCAACGTCGTTAATCAACCTATCAATATCATCTTTTGATAGCGACTCAACCAACCTAACCGGGTTATATTCAAGAGCTTCCCATTTATTTGGATCAATTTCCGCAAACATATCTGTAGCTTCATAATTCCACGACCACCATAAGTTGTAAGCCAATTCCTTAAGAGGCTTCAGGGTGTCAGGTAACTTATTCTGTATGAGTATCTTTTTCCAATTCGGCTTCTCTGAGTTTATTACAGCATCAATTTTTAAGGTCTCAGTATATTTCTTAACGGGCAATACAATTCTCCTTTTTTCGGATTTATTAACCGCTAATTCCCATGCGTTAAAGTAATTGACAGCCATCTGCTTCCACAGGGCTTTTTTCACAATTTTACCGGTTTCTTTTCTAACTTCAAGTTTGTTAGCAAGTTGTGCAAAACTTAATATATTGTCTTTAATTTCATTAATTGCTCTCTCGCCTTTTCCTTCATGCCTTTGAATAACAGCAACAGCATTGTGGCTGAGCTTGAAGTTATCGTTTACCCAATTACCAAATCCTGTAAAGTTAGTTGTAATTGTTGGTATGCGAAATGCAATACTTTCCAAAGGTGTATAACCCCATGGTTCATAATAAGACGGAAAAACCGATAAGTCAAACCCAATTAAAAAGTCGTAATATGTCAGGTTAATTACACCATCCTGTCCGTCAAGATAAACCGGAGTAAAGATTAAATGAATATTATTATCTATGCTGTTAGTAAAGCCTATATGACTAATTTCGTTAAGGATGGGGTCGTTATCAGGATCGCTAAGATGATGAGTTAAAAATTTATTAATTCCTTCAGAGCTACCGTCTTCGGGCCTGATGGGTTTGTGATGCCCTGCAGGAACAGCAATAAAGGCAACAATGTTATTGGAGAGTGTATTATTTTTCTGAATACTACTCAATGCTCTGATAAACAGGTCTATACCCTTATTAACGTATTCGTACCTTCCACTTGTAATAATAAGTAATGTATTATCATTGTATGAAACTCCTGTATGTTCCGATGCTATTTTAAGTGCCTTTTTACGTGCTGCATCCCGCTTTATATCAAAAAGCTTTCCCTTAGGCACAAAACTTTCTTCAAAGCCATTGGTTGTAATTATATGTGGTTCTATTTCAAGAAATTGCTTACATTCTTTTGCCGTTATTTTGCTTACGGTAGTAAAAACGTCAGCGTGTTTTGCCGACAAAGATTCGAGTGAATGCCGTGCGGTAACATTAAAGTTGCGAGCTATACGAATTGGTTCATATTGTTCAATGTTTTCGTAAAGAGGATATCCATTTCCTGCAATCGACCTGCCAAGTACGGTAGCATGAGTAGTAAAGGCTGTACTTATTTCAGGGGTTTTTTCATTTAAATATAGTACTCCTGAACCTGTCATCCACTCATGAAAATGAGCAATAACGTTACTTTGCTGTGGCAGATAGTAATTAGAGAAACTCTCAATTATTTGTCCTGCAGCATATCCAAACATGGCAGATTCGATGTAGTCCCACTCGCCGTTCAAAGAGTCAAGTTTATAAGTTTCCCAGAAATGAGCAAAGATCTCATCTTTTTTCGGGAACAATGGTGTAAAGTCAACAAGTATCACAATAGGTTTCCCTTCAATATTCCACCTACCTGTACGAATTTTTAACCCTTCGTCCGATGATTTTGCTTTCCAATCGGCAAACAAACCGGTATCTTCAACAAAATCAGGGTTGTTGGTAGTCTCTTTCCAAACATCCGGACCAATTAACACATAGTTATCATTAAATTTATCAACTACAGTTTTCGCTTTTGTAGATATTACGGTGTAAATACCACCAATTTTATTGCATATTTCCCAACTTATTTCAAAAATATATTCTGGTGCTAAGTTCATTTTCATTTTGTCTTTATTGTAAATTTTGTCCGAAGATTAGAACCGACAAAGGTACAAATTACTATTCTCTTAGTTTAGTTTTGATTGCTTTTTCGTTATTTACAATGTTTGTTCTTTTGTTTATGTTTGCTGTAGGCTTATGCAAACGTTTGTCCCTGTATGAGTATAGAGAATGCTATAATACCTTAAATCCGTAAATATCTTTTACTACAAACATGCTTACTGATTTAAGGCAACAGTTATTCTTTTAATATATATTTTAAAGATTACCATCAGCAAAAAACAGTATCTGTTTTAACCTTATAAATTTATATACTTATTTTGATGCAGCTGTAGGACTTCTGAGCCTGATTATATAGTATTCGATTTCAATGGTTTAGTAAGCTTACGACAGTAATGTAAGTACAATCTTACGCATTCCTCCATAATTTCTAAATTCACAAAAAAAAATACTTTGCCATGTGCCAAGATTGAGTTTAGCATTTGTTATGGGAATTGTTAATGATTGTCCGAATATTGTTGATTTAAAATGTGCAGGCATATCATCGGTTCCCTCCATAGTATGTTCGTAGTATGAAGCACCCTCGGGAGCCAATTTATTTAATAACGTTTTTAGGTCAACATGAACATCGGGGTCGGCATTTTCATTTATCATAAGTGCTGCCGAGGTATGTTTTACAAAGATATTAATTATTCCGGTTTCAGGAAGATTGCCAAATGCCGATCTAATTGTATCATCAATATTATGAAAGCCCTTTGACATGGGTTTAAGTGTAATTTCTTTTTGTTCTGTCATTACAATTATTTTTTACGAAAGTACTGAATTAATAATTCTAATGTCATTACCATCTTTTCTACCTTCTATTTAGGATTTGCTGAAAAGTTCGGAAGTGCGTTAGATTTGGATCTTGTGAATTATAGAAGTATAGAGAAATACTTCAAGATGAACAAGTTTCAAAGATGATATACTTCCGGACAGCCAAAAATATTAAATTTTAATATGGATAAGTGTATGCATTTTATACAGTTCAACAGAAGATTCTTGCACTTCTAACAAGAATAATAACTATATTTTATT
>CAZGWS010000002.1:5624-18907 GCA_964528805.1 uncultured Lentimicrobiaceae bacterium
AATAAAAAGAACCCTTTTCGAAATATTTCAAAAAGGGTTCTTTGTTAAATATTGAAACCATTGGCTGTTTAAGTTGCCAAAAGCAGCTTAGTTTACACTACTTAATGCCTGCGATATCCTCTAGCATTGCAGTAGTCAAAGACTTTGGACGCTCAAGAGCATAGCCTAAAGCCCTATCCCAAGTAATGTTAGCTAGTACACCTATTGACCTACCAATACCAAACATAACAGTATAAAAATCGTATTCGGTAATACCATAAAACCATTGAATTACACCTGATTGTGCATCAACATTAGGCCATGGATTTTTCGCTTTCCCTTGTTTAACTAATATATCCGGAACAACACGATAAAGCATATCAACATATTTGAATATTTTATCATTTGGAAGGTGTTTTTCACAGAATTCGCGTTGAGATTGGTAACGAGGATCGGTTTTGCGTAATACAGCATGACCAAAACCAGGGATAACCTGTCCACTATTTAGTGTATCCCAAACAAATTCTTTCATAAGTTCCTCGGTAAGTTCTTTTCCAGCCAGTTTATCCACAACACCTTGTAGCCAACGTAATACTTCCTGATTAGCCAATCCGTGTAAAGGACCGGCAAGAGCATCTAATCCGGCAGAAAGTGAAAAATATGCATCAGAAAGAGTAGATGCAACAAGGTGGGTAGTGTGAGCAGAAGCATTGCCCGACTCGTGGTCGGAGTGAAGAATAAAATACATACGTGCAACATCGTCGTAAGGTGCTGCTATACCCATCATATGAGCAAAGTTGCCACCCATATCCTGATTTGGATCTTTCGCAATAATATCACCATCTTTATATTTGTAACGATAAATAAAGGCAGCAATTTCGGGTAGGCGCGACAGCAAATCAGTTGCATCTTCATACATATACTCCCAAGCAGTCATTTTGTTATATCCTTCTTGATAGAATTTAGCAAATTTACTTTCTTTTTCCATTGCCAATACGGCAGTAGAAAACATTACCATTGGATGTGTATCTTTTGGGAGTGCACGTAATACGTCATAAACATAGTTAGGAACTGTGCTGCGTTTTTTAAAATCTTCAACTATCTCCAATGTTTCTTCAAGAGTTGGAATATCACCTGTTAATAACAGATACCAGAAACCTTCAACATATGGATAGTCTTTCCCTTCAGGTTTTGGTAATGCAGCCATAACTTCAGGAATTGTGTATCCTCGAAATCGAATACCTTCCATTGGATCTAGATAAGAAATATCTGTAACTAAGCTGCGGATACCCCTAGCACCACCAATTACCTGACTAACAGTTACATCAGCAACTTTTGCATCGCCAAACTCCTTAACCAGCCTTATGGTTCTAGGTCTGTGAGCCTCAATCTTGTCCTGTAATTTACTTTTAAGTGTTGTCATAATAATTATATTTGGTTTATAAATATTGTTTTGCTTTAAGATTTTCATCTAAAGCGTTAAGAAATTGTTCTGTAGTTAGATAGTCATCCGTAGTAAGATCTTTTCCATGAATTATAAGGGCAAGATCTTTAGTCATTTTACCTGATTCAACAGTTTCTACGCATACCTTTTCTATTGTATGTGCAAAGTTGATAAGTTCATTGTTACCATCGAGTTTACCACGATGTGCCAGCCCCCTTGTCCATGCAAATATTGATGCAATTGGATTTGTTGATGTAGGATTTCCTTTTTGATGCTCACGAAAATGTCTGGTAACGGTACCATGTGCTGCCTCAGCTTCCATGGTTTTTCCATCAGGGGTAATTAATACTGATGTCATAAGCCCCAAAGACCCAAACCCCTGAGCCAATGTATCTGACTGTACATCGCCATCATAGTTTTTAGTTGCCCAAACAAACCCACCTGACCATTTCATTGCTGCAGCAACCATATCGTCAATAAGGCGGTGTTCGTATGTTATGCCCACTGCCCTAAATTTATCAACAAATTCATTTTGATATACTTCTTCAAATATATCTTTAAATCTGCCATCGTATTTTTTCAGAATTGTATTTTTTGTACTTAAATATAGTGGCCATTTTTTTTCTAAAGCCATGTTAAAACATGAATGTGCAAAACCTCTTATCGATTTATCGGTGTTATACATTGCCATTGCAACACCATCACCTTTAAAGTCATAAACTGTATAGTCTTGAATTTCGCTACCATCATCGGGGGTAAATGTAATAGTAAGTTTACCCTTCCCCTTGGTTACAAAATCGGTTGCCCTATATTGATCACCAAATGCATGACGACCAATAACAATGGGTTTTGTCCAACCCGGGACAAGGCGTGGAACATTTTTCATCAAAATGGGCTCACGAAATACAGTACCATCAAGAATGTTACGTATGGTTCCGTTTGGCGAACGCCACATTTGCTTTAATCCAAACTCTTCAACCCGTTTCTCATCAGGAGTAATGGTTGCACATTTAATACCAACATTATATTTCTTTATGGCATTGGCGGCATCAATTGTAATTTGATCGTTAGTTTCGTCCCTTTTTTCAATACTTAAGTCGTAATACTTTAATTCAATATCAAGATATGGTAATATCAATTTATCTTTAATCATCGCCCAAATAATACGGGTCATCTCATCTCCATCCAGTTCAACAACAGGATTTACCACTTTAATTTTAGTCATACTTTCTTCTAATTATATTGTTTATTTTTGTCTTTATATAGTATATCTATCATATGTAAATATGGCTTATATATCAAGACGGTAAAGGTAATAAAATATGTAATTTATATTTGTTAAAAAAATGATAAAATTGCAATTTATAATAGATTTAAATTAGGCTGTAACTCAATAAACACGTAAACTACTAATAATAAACAACTCATAATATATTACTAAATATTATTTGTATTTTGAACATTAGTTCAATACTTTTGCATATTATTTTTACACAAACAAATGTCACCTCGTCCAAAGCATAACCGGCATCTAAACGAACCTCCTATTGTAACAGGGTTTGTTCCCATAAATGGTGATTACGAGCTTAGTGATCCTGTGTTGCTGTATTTGGAAGAGTACGAATCGATAAAGCTTTCGGATTATGAGGGACTTACACAGCTTGAGGCTTCAAAACGGCTTCAGGTTTCACGACCAACATTTACACGAATTTATAATTCTGCACGCCAAAAAGTAGCAAAGGCATTTGTAGAAAATAAAAGAATATCAATTGAGGGAGGAAATGTAACGTTTAAGGACAATTGGTATTATTGCGATTGCTGCAATACTGTTTTTAGGATTAAAGATATTTCGATTACCGATGATACCTGTTGCCCTGTATGTAATTGCATGAGTACATCAACCATACAGAATTCGGGCAATTGGCCATTATGCTTTATAAAGAGCAAAAGGAAGAAGCAATACAAGCATGGACGGAGAATAAAGGGCAACTGTATTTGTCCTAAATGCGATTTTACAATTCCTCATGAATCCGGTGTGCCTTGCAGTTCTCTGTTATGTCCGGACTGTGACATTAGGATGATTTACGAAAATTCAGAACATCATAAATTAATATTATATAAACGAAAAAATAGAATTATGAAAAAAATTGCGTTACCTACTGAAGGTGGAAAATTATCTCATCACTTTGGTCATAGCAGAGAGTTTTATTTTATTGAGATTGAGGATAATAAAATTATAGCTACTTATGCAAAAGAGCCACCTCCACATGCTGCAGGTACAATACCGCGCTGGCTTATTGCCGAAAGTGTAACTGACCTGTTGGTTGGTGGTATTGGTCCAAAAGCCATTGACTTACTTTATGCTGCAAACATAAATGTATATATTGGCGTTGAAACTGATACGCCTGATAATCTGGCTCTTAATTTTATTAATGGTAAACTAAAATACGGACAAAATTATTGTCATCATTAATAATCTAGCCAAAGTCAAAGTTAACATACTAATAATTAGTACATAATTTTGTAGTAGTTTTGCGCAACTTAATTATCAAATGGCAAATATTATTTAATAATCAATAAAATGGAAACAAAAAATAGTGGATTTACATCAAAATTAGTTCATGCAGGTAGCACACCAGATGCACTTGGTAGTGCAGTAACGCCAATTTATCAAACCTCAACATTTAGTTTTCGTGATGCCGATCACGGTGCTCGTTGTTTTTCAGGCGAAGAAAAAGGGTACATATACACTCGAATTGCTAACCCAAATACTGATGAACTTGAAAAAGCTATTGCCGAACTTGAACAAGGTTTTGGTGGTATTGCTGCATCTTCAGGAATGGCAGCTGTAAATATTGTATATCTTACCTTGCTCGGACAGGGTGATCATATAATAAGTTCGAATGCTGTTTACGGTCCTTCGCGTGGAATAATTGAGAAACTTTATCCAAAATTTGGAGTTGAATATGACTACATTGATACTACTGATGTCAGCAACATCGAAAAGGCAATAAAACCTAATACAAAATTATTGTATCTCGAAACGCCTGCAAACCCTACAATAGGAATTACCGACTTAAAAGCTGCTATTGATATTGCCCATAAACATAATGTTATTGTTTGTGTTGACAACACTTTTTGTAGTCCGTATTTGCAGCGTCCAATTGAGTTTGGTGCTGATATTGTACTTCACTCAATGACTAAATTTATAAACGGTCATGCTGATATAGTTGGTGGCATAGTTGTTGCCAAAAACGAAGACCTTTATAATCAGCTTAAATATGTTATGGTAAATGTAGGGTTCAATATGGATCCGCATCAGGCTTGGTTAGTTCGCAGGGGGTTGAAAACATTATCGGTTAGAATTGACAGAGCTCAGGAAAACTCAATTAAAGTAGCTGAATTTTTAGAGGCGCATCCTAAAGTAGAATGGATATTGTATCCTGGGTTAAAATCACATCCACAATACGAACTTGCTAAAAAACAGATGGATGGTCCTGGAGCTATGATTTCTTTTGGAATAGTTGGCGGGCTTGAAGCCGGTAAAAAAGTGATGAACAACGTACACTTAGCTCTACTTGCCGTTTCGTTGGGTGGTATTGAAACTCTTATTCAACACCCTGCTTCGATGACACACTCAAAGCTAACTCTCGATGCTCGTCATAGTGCAGGTATTACCGACGGATTAATACGTTTGTCGGTTGGAATTGAAAATGTAGAGGATATCATTGCGGACCTTGATCATGCCTTGTCGATGGCATAAACAACAATACAATATTTTTACTAAAAGCCTGTTATTTTTTGTAACAGGCTTTTTTGTACTTTGATTTTTTTACTAATTTAGTACGCCAAAAGAAGCACAAAACAAAATATACTTATCAATGTATGGCAATTTAAAAAATATAATAATACTAATTTCCCTGCTGTCCTCATTGATATTAAGATCGCAGAATGTTGCACTCGTTTTAAGTGGCGGAGCAGCAAAAGCATATGCACACATCGGAGTAATTAAAGCACTGGAAGACAACAATATACCTATTGATTATATTGTTGGAAGCTCAATGGGAGCCTTAATAGGCGGGCTGTATTCATCAGGCTATTCAGTTGATGAGATAAAAAAAATATTAACAAACCCGAAGTTTTTAAATATTGCAAAAGAAAAAAACAGAGAAGCAAACTGCTTTTACCAACAAAATGAACCTAATGCTGCGTTTATTACATTTCCACTAAATATTGATAAGGGGTTTAACATGCATTTTCCATTAAACATGTATGATTTTCAAAAGATTGATTACGCACTTATGGAATATTTTTCAAGTACTTCTGCTATTTCAAATAATAATTTTGACAGTCTGATGATACCATTTCGTTGTGTTGCCTCAGATATTGACTCAAGCAGGCTGGTGGTTTTCAAGCATGGCAATATTGCAAAAATAATACGTGCATCAATGACTTTCCCTTTTTTAGTTCGCCCGGTAAAAATTGATAGTGTATTGCTGTTTGACGGTGGCATGTATGATAATTTTCCGGTAAATATTGCAATTAAAGAGTTTCATCCCGATTTTATTATTGGGAGTAAGGCCGTTGATAATTTTTCATCCCCAAACCCCGACAACCCTTTATCGTTATTACAGAGTATGTTAATGTCTAAAGCAGATTTTAAAATTGATTCATCAGTAGGTTTAGTAATTGAAACTAAATCAGGTAATGAATCAATATTTCAATTTTCTAAAATAGATGATTATATTGATAGCGGGTATGTTGCAGCAATGCGAATGATGCCGAAGATAATTGACAGAATAGACAAAAATAAACTGCATAATTCAATATCTGAAAAAAGAAAAAGGTTTAACAAAAGGCTTCCAAACACAATAATAGATAACATATCAGTTTCAGGTTTAAATAAAAAACAAACTACTTATTTTTTAAAACTTATTGGTAACAATGGTCAATACAGTAGTCCTGATAAGTTTAATAAATTTTATAATCAGCTTTTGGCGAATGAAAATATTAAAACTATTTATCCTGAGATGAAATTCGACAGCACAAATAATAATTTTGAGATGAACCTGCTGATAAAAAAACGCGAACCTTTTAATCTAAAGGTAGGCGGCTACATTTCATCATCGGGAGTGAATGAAGGTTTTGTAGAATTTGGTTATAAATCTTTGGGTAAATCAGCAAAAAACATTAGTGTTAGTTCGTATTTTGGAACTTATTACAATAGCTTGGCTGCAATGGCTAAAATTGATTTCCCGGGTGTGTTACCGGTAATTGTTAAAATGAATATGCTAATCTCAAGAAGAAATTATTTCAGTAACTCGCGATACTATTATGAAGATCAATTTCCTGCTTATATAATTTCAGATGAAAATTATTTTGATGTTTCAACTACTATTCCAACGGGACAATACTCTTCTCTATCGCTGGGAATAAGTAATATTAACGCATACTTCCACTATTACCACAATAATGAGTTCTCGAGAAGCGATACTGCTGATATTTCAAATTTTTATTTCATATCGCCTGCAATTGAATACGAATTAAACAGTTTAAACAGAAAACAGTATGCATCAGAGGGACACAATCTGTATTTAGGATTTGGCTATTTCCCCGGGCACGAAAATTATAGGGAGGGATCATCCAGATCTACTGACAATGAGCTAACAAAATATCTTAATTATTATTCGTTTTCATTTCGATATTTAAAATATTTTCAATTTTCGCCCAAATTATCAGTAGGACTTTCGTTACAACTAAGCATCTCTTCTAAACCACTGTTAGATAGCTATATATCAAGTTTACTTATTGCCACACCCTACCAACCAATACCGGTAATGAAAACTCTTTTTTTAGAAAATTACCGAGCAAATAATTTTGGTAGTGTTGGAACTTCTATAGTATATAATTTTATCAATAATTTTGATTTACGAGTTGAGGGATATTACTACGTTCCTTACAATAAGATACTTATGAATACAGATGGCAATTCGGCATATTTGAGCAAACCTTTTTCTTACCAGTATGCAATTGGGTCAGCACAAATAGTATATCATCCTCCGGTTGGAGTAATAAGTGTATCGGTAAATTACTTTGATAAACCGGGTAGTAAAGTTGGATTTTTAGTAAATATCGGTTACCTTATTTTTAATAAATCAAAATTAAATAGGTAATACTTGTATTGAATTATTGCTAAATTTGTCGGCTAATATAAACGTTAAATAATAATTAAACCTGTGAACCGTAGTTCAACATTGAACTTATCGGATATAATGAAAAGTGTTAAATGATGGAAAATAAAAAAATACCTGCTCAAAAAGCTGAAGACGAAAAAGCTGTTGAAAATCAAGTTGAAAATCCGGCTGCCCCACATGAAGAAGAAGGTCTAACCAATAAATTAGATATTGAAGTTCAGATTACTGACGCTGAAAAGACTGAAATAGCTCGGCTGATAGAAAAGAAGAAACCTGAAATAACAAAAGAAAAATTAGTTACAGATACTTCTGCTGATGTAAAAGCCGAACCAACTGAGGATATTAGTAAGCAAATATCAGATTCAGAAAAGAAAATTATCTCCATCCTAATTCAAGATAATGAACAAGGAACTGCGACAAAAGTGCATAAAACTAATAATACTGATACCGAGCATGCTGTACATAATGAAGATAAAAATGAAAAGCAGGATATCGGTAAGCAAATTAATTCATCGGATAAACGAAATATAGTAAACTTGATACATGACGGGCATGAGAAAATTAACTCGGCATTTCTACATAATAATATAGTTTTTGATAACTTAAGCAAAGAAGAACTTGTTGATATTCTTGAAGATATAGTATTGGAGTCGGATATATCGTTAATAAAGTCGCAGGTTGCCAAGATAAGTACATCATACTATCAACATAATAAAGAAGATAAGCAAAATGAGTTAAACGACTTTATTTCATCGGGTGGCAAAGAAAAGGATTTCATCCATATTGAAGATGAATTAGAAGTTAGATTTAGCAAAGCAATTAGCACATATCGGCACAATAAAGCAAAATACACCCACGAACTTGAGCAACAAAAACAGGTTAACCTTAAATTAAAACACGATCTGCTTGATGAACTTAAGGTACTTATTTCATCTGAAGAAACACTCAAGAAAACTTACGATGAATTTAAAAAGTTGCAAGAGAGATGGAAAGAGATAGGAATGATTCCCGCTTCAGAACTTAAAAATTTATGGCAGAGCTATCATTTTCTGGTTGAGAAGTTTTTTGATAAAGTAAGAATAAACAGAGAACTTAGGGATCTTGATTTGAAAAAGAATCTTGAAGCTAAAGTAGCTTTATGTGAAAAAGCCGAGGAATTAATTGTTGAAAAATCTATTATCAAATCATTTAAACTACTTCAATATTATCATGATAAATGGCGCGAAATAGGACCTGTACCGAGTGATGTTAAAGAAGATATTTGGGAAAGATTTAAAGGTATTACAGATAAAATAAATTTACGTCGAAAAGAGCATTATAAAGAATTGCAAGAAGAGCAAGAGGCTAACTATGAAACAAAAATAACCCTTTGCGAAAACGCTAAAGAGATTGTAAATGAACCTATTGACACTCTAAAGGGGTGGCAAGCTGCTACTGATAAGGTTAATGAATTACTTAAATTATGGAAAACTATCGGTCGTGCACCAAAAGCTAAAAATGATGAAATTTGGGGTATTTTTAAAGGTTATTTAGATGAATTTTTTACAGCTAAAAGAAACTATCTTGGTGAGCTGAAAGAACAACAGGTTAACAATTATAATTTAAAGCTGGATATTTGTACTAAAGCTGAAGCAATTGTGGGTAGCGACGAATGGGGAAGCACAACCCGTGAGCTTATTGCACTGCAAAAAGAGTGGAAGAAAATTGGTCCTGTACCGCGTAAATATTCTGATAAAATTTGGAAAAGGTTCAGATCCTCTTGCGATAGTTTCTTTAATAGAAAATCAGACCATTTTAAAAATATTCATGGTGTTGAAGATGAGAACCTTAAAAAGAAAAGGAATCTTGTAGCCGCTATACTCGACTTTAAAGTAGAAGATGACAAGAAAAATAATCTTAAAGCTCTTAAAGACTTTCAGAAACAGTGGATTGAAACTGGATTCGTCCCTTTTAAAGAAAAAGATAAAGTTCAAAACGAATATCGAGCCGCTATTGATAAGCTATTAGGCAAAATGGACGTAAATAAATCTGAACTAAATACTTCTGATTTTAAGGACAGAATGGAGATTCTTAAGAGTAGTCCTGATGCTGACAAGCGATTGGCAAAAGAGCATGCGTTTATTAGTGGTAAGATTAGAAAAATTAAGGAAGATCTTGATATCTGGGAAAATAATATTGGCTTCTTCTCAAATTCAAAAAAATCAAATAAATTAGTTGACGAGTTTAAAAATAAAATTGAAAAGGCAAAAAATGAAATTACCGAATTAAAAGCACGACTTAAACTGATAAATTAATTTTATATCTTTAATAGGAGTAAAAGCCTCGTAAAAAACTCTAACAAAATGCTGCAACTATTAAAGCACACATAATAAACATTTATGCAAACTATTGTGTTATATTATGGTTTATAAGATTATCCCTTAGTAAACTAATTGAATAAGTAGTTCCATTAATCACACTAACAGCCTTAATAAGACCGTGGTTTTGCGCTATCCAGTAGTTATACTCAATGTTGTTATCAACTGATATTACTATGCGAGTATGATACACATTAGTGTATGTATTACTGTTAAGATCATAAGTATCAAGCTTCTCAACATTTGTATAAGTTCCAATTTGATCACCTAATATTATCTCATCGCCAAATGCATACTGAGGTAAAAATGTAAGAAAGTACGTACCATCGCTTTTGTAAAAACGCATAAGCGAAGTCATTTCGCCCGTTGCTGCCTGATGATCACCTCCGGTTAATTCATATTCCGAAATATTAAAAATATTTGTGGTTGTAGTGAGTTCGACAGCTTCATAGTTATGGCTTGTTGGGTTGCTATCAAATCTTTTTGAGACAAGCATATCAGTAATCTTTACTGAGTCGGTTGCGAGTGTGCTGTCATCCTGAAAAATCCAATAACTGCCGGGCTCAAACCAGCAGTAACCGGCAAACTCATTTGAAATTGTATAATACGGTGTTGTGCTACTTGCATTTGAACTAAAGCAACCACTAATAATTGAAAATATCACACCAACAATTAGAAAAAAGATTACTTTAATATTTTTAGTTTTCATCGCTTTATTGTATTATTATTTATTTTTACAAAATTAATTAATAATTTAGAAATGGCAGGAAATATTTTTGGCAAAATTATTACGTTAACTACATTTGGTGAATCGCACGGAAATGCTATAGGAGGAGTACTTGATGGAATTCCTGCCGGTCTTAAAATTGATTTTGATTTTGTACAAAATGAGCTTAACCGAAGGCGACCGGGTCAATCGTCAATAGTAAGCAGCAGAAATGAACCTGATAAAGTTGAATTCCTATCAGGTATATTTGAAGGTCTGTCACTAGGTACTCCAATTGCCTTTATGGTAAGGAATAAGGATCATATCACCTCTGATTACAAGCATATTAAAGATTTATACCGACCTTCACATGCCGATTTTACTTATGACATAAAATATGGTGTAAGAGACTATCGCGGGGGAGGTAGAGCATCGGCACGCGAAACGGTTGCCCGTGTAATAGGTGGTTCACTGGCAAAGCAATTATTAAATAGATTTAATGTTACCGTAACAGCATATGTAAACAGAATAGGTAATGTACACATAAATAAATCGTATGCCAAATTAGATTTAGAGCAAATTGAAAATTCGGAGGTAAGATGTCCTGATAATAATACTTCGGGCAAAATGCTCGACGCAATAAAAAAAACTGCAACACTTGGCGATACTTTGGGTGGCGAAATTACTTGTGTAATTAAAAACGTACCTATGGGGCTTGGCGAGCCTGTTTTTAACAAGCTAAGTGCTGATCTTGCATATGCTATAATGAGTATTAACGCTGCCAAGGGATTTGAAATAGGGTCGGGGTTCAGCTCTGCACAGATGAAGGGTTCATTGCATAACGATGTATTTGTGAATAAGAGCGGTACTGTCCGCACGAAAACTAACTATTCGGGCGGTATTCAAGGGGGCATATCAAATGGCGAAGATATTTATTTTAAGGTGGCATTTAAACCTGTAGCAACCTTGATGAAAGATCAACAAACAGTTGATTTGCAGGGTAAAAATGTTATTATTAAAGGTAATGGAAGACATGATGTAACTGTGGTCCCGCGTGCAGTACCAATAGTTGAGGCAATGGCAGCTCTTGTAATTGCTGATAAACTGCTTATGAATAAGACTGCTAAACTAAGTTCATTATAGTCAGATTTTACTCACAGTAAATTTGAATAGACCACAACTGACATCATGCTTATTCTCTGTTTATTGCGTACTCCCACAACAAATTGCCATCGCCATTGAAAAATGAAAGATGAAGTTTTCGCTCTTTGACAGGACCTGTTAATTCTATTTCAGCAAAGTTACGCTCTGTTACAACCGATTCTTTAATACGAAGTTTATTATCTAATTTATTTGCATATATGTTTGGACCTGAATTTAGTGGTGAGCTTGTTATATCCCATATAGTTGGTTTTCCTTTTTCTTTAAGGACTGCAAGTTCAGAAAAATGCACATCCCCAGTTAAGAAAATAACGTTCTTAATATTTTCAGTATAAATATAATCAATTATCCGCTGTCTTTCTTTATCAAAACCATTATTTGAATACGACTCGTAAGTAGGTGATGTGGATAAAAACTGACCACCCATAACAACAAATTTGAATGTAGCATGACTGTCAACCAAATTATTAATAAGCCACTGTAACTGTTCTTCGCCAAGTTCGGTTTTTTCACCTGTTTCTCTTTTATTGGGAGTGCGGTGAGTTCGGTTATCTAATAAAAAGAAATCGGCATCACCCCACTGGAATGATGTGATGGCACCCTTAATATTATCAACGCCATAAGAAGGATTAGCCCAAAAATCGCCAAAAGCTTCCAATGTTTCATTCTGATTCCAGAAACTCTTATCGCTATCATTTGGTCCAAAATCATGATCATCGAGTATGGCATAGTTATGTGTTGATGCTAAAAACGGCTGCATCTCGGGTAATGATCTTGTGTCGGTGTATCTATGAAAAATTCCTGTTTTGCTATTCCAATCAGGCTCACGCAAATAAATATTATCCCCAAGCCAAATCATAAAATCAGCGTGTTTGTCAGCCATTGCCTTAAATATTTTGTACCCACCACCGTAGCCGTGTCCGGGACGATCATATTTTTTTTCATTTATGTATGTACCGCTACCGGTAATAAAACTAAAGTTTGGTGGATCGGTACGCCACTTCCAGAGGGTTTGTGTTTGAAATGTTGTAGCATATGGCAAGTTAACCACCTTATTATTAATTAGCAACTGGTATTTATAATTATTTCCCGGTTCCAATGTGTCAGCAATAAGGAGTGTAGTAAAAGCCTTACTCTTTTGTGTTAGCACTGTATTTGTATAGTGTTTACTATTAATATCTCCATCTATCCAGTACGCAATGCGAACATTAGCGGTTTTAGTTGTTTGTACCCAAAGTGCTACTTCAAGCATTTCGCTATACCCAAGCATTGGTCCTGATTGAAGGAGATTACTTTGAGCTACCCCAATAAGCTGCGTTGCCATTAAGACAAGAGTGATAATTGTTTTTTTCATAATATGCATTTTATTTTTTCAACATGTTGTCAACGTTAGCAAGTTTCCCATCTGTTTTTGCAGGTACTAGTTTCATCACATCTGCAAT
>CAZGWS010000002.1:19007-21180 GCA_964528805.1 uncultured Lentimicrobiaceae bacterium
GCGGTGTCAATAATTTTATCAAGGATAATTTGTTTATCTTTTGACACTTGTCCCATTCCGTGGTCGGATGTAATAATAAAATTTAATTGATTGTAGTATGGAAGAGTACGTAATTTTGCAAAAAATTTACCAAGATACCCATCTAACTTTTCAACTTCTGCAATAACTTCTTTACTACGTGGACCCTTTTGATGACCAATTTCATCCGGTTGATGGTAATACCACAATATTAAATGGGGTCGTTGGTTTTGTGGAAGCAGCAACCAATTATAAACAGAGTCGATTCTTGCCATAAATGGCAGCTCTTGATTATATTTTTCCCAGTAGGAAGGGCGAACTCCATTATGTTCAGCTTCCGATCCTACCCAAAAGAGCGTAGCTGTTCTAACTCCCTGCAATTCAGCTGTTGACCATATTGGCTCACCACCATAGAAACGTCCGTCACCTACAGTAGATTTATCTTTTTTATTATAATCTTTTTTAAGATCCTCAGCATAGAATCCATTTAATACAATACCATGATGATCTGGATACAACCCAGTAGCAATGGCATAATGATTAGGAAATGTTTTTGTTGGGAACGATGGGATAAGTGCCTCAGCTTTAACACCTGCTTTAGCAAGCGAATCGAGTACAGGCGTTTGTGCATACTGTGTATAATCCCAGCGGAATCCATCAAGCGAAAGCATTATTAAATATGGTTTCTTTGTTTCTTTTTTATGCTTTTTATTATTACTGCATTCAATGATAAGTGTTACCATCAACAGCATTACTATTATTTTAAGGGAATTTTTCATCGAATAGTGGATTAAATTGTTTGCGATAAAAGTAAATAAAAAAAGCCTCCCGAACTATGCGGAAGGCTTTAATAATTATTGTTGGAAAAGGATTAGAAATTAACTTTTAAAGAAAAGTTAAAGTTACGTCCCCAATTCCAGAATCCTTTTTTAAAGGTATGCTCATAATTACCCGGAGCATTAGAAACCACTTTGTCTTCTGCTTCAACAAGAGCAACAACGTTAAATACGTTATAAATGTTCATATTGAATTTTGAGTCCATACCTGCAAGTTTAAATTTCCATCCAAAACGCACATCAGTTGAACCGTAGTTAGGAAGTTTCCATGATTGCTGAGTATCGGCTTCAGTTTTACGACTTTCAGGAGTAAATTTTGCATAAAGATCTGCATAGTATAGGTAGTTAATTCCAAAATCAATACTCTTAGTTGCCTGGATATTAGCAAATAGTCCGGCCATAGTTTGAGGTTGGTTAGGAACTTTAAGATTATTAGTATAAATAGTTCCTGTACCAATTATATCATGAGTCGCATCATCATAAAGTGTAGCTTCGCCATTGTTAGCATATTTCCAGTTACCTGTTGCAAATAAACCGCTTAACTGTAACCAATAAGTTGCATGGTATTTAGCATTAATTTCGATGCCGGAGTGAACTTCTTTAAGACTCGACATAAATGCGGTAACATAAGCACCATTATCAGCAGTAAATCCTGTTAAAAGAGATATGTTGTCCCATACTGAGTAATATGCATTAAATTGAGCAGAAAATTTCTGTGCTTTAAATCCATATCCAAATTCAGCTGATGTTATAGTTTCATTTTTCAAATCAGGGTTAACATCATTTTTATAGTTTAAGAACATAAACTTAAAGAAAGGAACACGTGAATAATAACCGGCATTAACAAAAATATTATTTTGTTCGTTTAGATTATAGTTTGCACCAATTTTTGCATCGTAACCAATATTTGATAAGGTTTCACTTGTAGTACCTTCACCAGGTGTGTAGCTGTAATAGTCAACACGTTTTGTCCAGGTGTTTGAAGCTGTAGCAGCAACAAATGCATCAAAGTTACCTGATGAATACTCTAATTGAGCAAAAGCACCACCATAAATTACAATACCATCATTCCAGTATGCAATTTTATCACCAACTACAGTATGACCGAATTTCTTATCAACCCAGTAATTACCACCAACGAGGTCGCGAACTTCACGATAGTGAGTACCTTTGTAATGACGACCATCGATACCTGCAGTTAGAGTAAGAGCATCGCTAAATGAATAATTTAATGTTGATAAGATACCCATCCACACATGATTATTTACGCTATTACGAATAATGTGTTTAGATTCGCCGGCAGCATAAATTCTAGTTGT
>CAZGWS010000002.1:21280-26378 GCA_964528805.1 uncultured Lentimicrobiaceae bacterium
CTAATTGTCCAATACCAGTTTAAAGCCATTTGTGGTTTGTGATAATAATTAACACGCTCATTTAATACTTCGCCACCGCGATAACCCCAGTTACGAGTATATTTTGTACCATATTTATTATACATTGTTGAATCAAGCATGTAGTAACCATCACGTTGACCATGCTTTTGAGGAGCGCCAATTACTGTAAAAACAAGTTGATGTGCTTTTCCAATATCCTGACTTACAGATAGAAAATACGACCAAGCATCAACCCATGTAGCATCAATATAGCCTTTGCCAAAAGTACGAGATCCAACAAATGATACAGCTGTTCCTGTTTTTAGTTTTCCTGTTGATAACGATAACATTGTTTTAAAACGACCATAATCGGTTGCTTCCATAGATATAGAACCACCTTTATTCATATCGGTAGTTTTTGTGATAATGTTAATTGTACCACCAACTGAGTTAATAGCCAATTTTGAAGCACCAAGACCTCTTTGAATTTGGATTGTTCTGGTGGCGTCACCAAGACCGGCCCAGTTTGACCAATAAACCCAACCATTTTCCATATCGTTAACGGGGATACCGTTAATCATAACTGCAACATTTTTTTGGTCGTAACCGCGAACATTTATACGAGCATCACCAAATCCACCTCCACTTTTTGTTACATAAACGTTGGGTGTGGTTTTCATAATCTCAGGAAATTCCTGACTACCAAGATTATCTTCAATTGTTTTTGAATCAATTGTAGAAACTGCAACGGGTGTTTTTCGTCCTACGGCAACAGAAGCGAGTACATTTACTTCATCAAGACCAATGGCACTTGATTTTACCAGTATAATACCGAGGTTATAAGTTGATCCGTCTTTTACGGTTACATCAACAGTTTTAGTTTTGTAACCCACAAAACGTACTGACAGTTGGTGATGACCGGCAGGTGCAATAAGCAAAAAACTACCGTCAAGGTTAGTAGTTACGCCTATTGTAGTGCCTTCAATAACTACTGTTGCTCCAATTAGAGTTTCATTGGTGTTAACATCTTGTATTACACCTCTTACTACTCCTTGTGCAAATGAGGCAGCGGTAAACATTACCATTACCATCATTGTTAAAAGTAAATTTCTTTTTTTCATACGCTAAAAGTTTTTGATTAATCAAATAAAAATATTAATTATGTATTTAGGTGCAAATGTATATAATACCTATGGGAAAAATGTTACTTTAACATTAATAATTATTAACAATTGTTAACATTATTGTTAGTAACAGGGTGTAAGCAACTGCCCTACAATCTTTGCAAATGCATGATATTGTTGTTAATTTGGGTTTTTGAGCTGTTTATAACATATCATATATTATTGTGTACGATTGCGGTAGGGGGTGAAGCGGCGGCTTGTTGAAATGGCAACTGATATTTTGTTAGTATCAGAAGGCTGACGAAGGAAGCCCCCTTAGGAACGAATAGCAAATAACTTATATCAGTTATGCTCGTTCATTTGCCCCTTAACTTCCTTAAAAAATTATTAAATAACGGATGCTATTCGCATTTTTTTTAAGTCGTTAAAGAACAAAGCAACTTCGCCTACTATTACAACTTATTTACTAATCGTTCCTTAATGCTTACAATAATACAGTTGGCATAAAACAACTACAAGCGGAAAACCCGTAATCCGCCCAAATAATATTTAAAAAAAATTGAATTACAAGGCGAATAAATTTCTGTTATAGATTAGAAATTGAACATTATGCTAAAATTAAAATTACGGTTGAATGACCAAAACCCGCGAAACGTTTGCAGGTTGTGTTCACTCCCATCCTGTCCCATGACTATATGCTTGCTGTTGAGAAGGTTATAGGTGCTAATTTGAAGTTTGCCGTAGTACTTAACCACCGTAAAGGGGATGACGAGATAAGTGTTAATAATGCTGTGTGATGGCAACTGAAACGGCTGTGATGTATCGTGGGGATTGTTACGACTTGTGGCATCAAAATCGGCGAACATGCTCCCAAAATACAAATACTCAATATTTAAATAGATGGTTTTGAGCATATTAAATTTGATAAACAGTCCGAGTTGCTGCTGTGCTGTACCTCCAATAGCAAGCCCTTTAGCGTAAACATTAACTGTATCGACTACAACATTGTTATCGTTAAACAGTCGTGCACTTACGTTATTTTGCCACTTAAAATCGCCCAAAGCAGCAATGCCTCCCACTTTAATATTTTGATTTATTTCCATATTAATATTTAGTTCGAGTCCTTTGTGCAATGCGTTTAATCCATTAATCATTGCTCTGGTTTGAGTGTTATTTTCCAACTGAACATACTCGTTTGATAACATGGATATATTTTGCCTGCTTGTTACGTAGGTGGTAAAATCTGCTGTAATAAAATTCCAATTTAGTTTATATCCTATCTCTATAGTTTTTATAGTTTCGTTTTTCAAGTTTTGAACAACTACATTTGTAAAATTTCCAAAAACATATTTAAAATAGGGTACTTTGGATATAACTGCAACATTTGTATAAATGCTCTGAAATTGATTGATTTTAAAGAGAAACCCGGTGCGTAAATCCCAACCTTGTTTTATAACAGTTTTACTCATTGTATTTTCAACGTAATTAAACCTATCATCCCTCCTGTACCATTTACTTACTACATTTACTGATATAAATGTGTTAATTTTATTATCATTATACAGTAATCGGGAATATGCACTTGTGGAGTTTATTATAGAATTGTTGTTTACATGAATAATATCGCCAATGGTTTTTATCTGATTTCTACCATCAACGCCGGCAAGCGACCATGAATAATCTTCGATAAAAAATTTACCCCCAAGCAGATCGTCAATTTCTTCTCGTAAAAATGATTTAAAATATCGATAGTGTATGCCGCCAATAAATGTAAATTTATGTGATATTTTATGCTCGAAGTTAGTAATAAATCCTGTTTGAATATGGCTTGCCAGAAAATTAGTTTGAACATTTAGAGAATAACCGCTAACGATGCTGCCATTTTCAAGAGTATATGATCCCTTATGTGTAGCATTATTTTTATAGATGTCATGCCAGTTAATTTGTCCTGAGTAATTACGATATGTAAAAATTGATGGTGCGTAGTTGAAGCTTTCTGACCACCTTCCACCGCCATAGCCAACAGAGAAGTACAGACTTGTTGACAGGTTATTTTTATTATTTATTTTAATGCTATGAACTATACTTAAAAATGGCTTATGGTAGAAGTTTACCGAGGCATTTTTTATCTTGCCATTATAACTTCCCCAATCTTTATTATAAGCTAATCCGTAAGTATTCACCTCTAAGGCTGATAGTTTAATAGTACGCTGCCCATGTGTTTGCGGTGCCCCGATGAGAGTAATAGTAAGCTTATTTTTTTTGTCTAACTGCTTTTGAGCTGTAAAGAAATATGCGAAAGATTTAATAAAGGTTGCGTTAACCCACCCGGGTCCATTATTGTAAGTAAACATTAGCGAGGTATTCCAGCCATTGGTAAGTTGTCCGCTGTTAATTGTAATACTTGTTGATAAGTTGCCGTAATTACTCATTTCGAAAAACAAGGAGGCACTTTTTTGCTTTGGTGCGTTTAGGGTAATTATATTTATACTACCTCCTACTGATCCTGTAGATGCATTTGATAATCCGGGGCCTTTCTGTATTTGGATTTCGGCAGCGGCAGCACTAAGTCCCAGCCAGTTACTCCAATACACAAGTCCGTTTTCTTGTCCGTTTATTGGAATTCCGTTTAATAACAAGCTTACATCTTCCTGTTGAAAGCCACGTATGGTTAATTTGGCATCACCACTACCACCACCGTTTCTAATGCTAAAAATACCGGGAGTACCTTGCATAATCATTGGCAATGGGCGATGACCAAGTTTTTCCCTAATTTGTTTTGCACTTATTGTTGATACGCTAACCGGGATATTTTTTGTATTTGACAACCCTGCATTTATTGAAATCTCGTCAAGAGAATAAGGGATGGGTTGTAAATAAATTATTCCAAGTTTGATTTGCCCTTTATTACTTCTTACAGCTATTTGCTTTGTTTTAAATCCGATTGCAGTGAAAATGATTTGAGCTTTTGATTTACTAATCTGAAAATTAAAAGAGCCGTTGCCTGATGATGTAGCTCCTACAGACTGATTTGCAATTTTAATATTAACGTCTGGAATTGGCAAAGATGTTTCCTGATTAAGGATTGTACCGGAAATAATTGATTGTGCAATAGTGGCCGTGGATACAATAAAAAAGAAAGCTAGTAATTTAATTTTTTTATTCATAATAATCCCGTTTTATTATGCTAATAATTTATTACGGGACACAATAATGGTATCATAATGAGACAGCTGATCGCCATACTATTTGACAATATACAAGTACCGAACTACCTGTCTATCACTACATTAAACCTATTCTTCTATCATCCAGACTTTAACTGTCGGTTTTGGAGTTTCACCAAATCAGTCCCACTTGTGAAAGAGGGAGTCGCGGACTTTAACCGCCGGTAGGGAATTACGCCCTGCCCCGAAGAATTACAGCAAACAAATTAATAATAATTGTGTTTGATATTAAGCGGCAAATGTATTTATTTTGTAGGTTAATTCGATACAAAAAGCAATAAATTATTTAGCACTCTCCATTGCCACAACCTGATATACATCTTCACCGTCCTGAACAATAGGCTGAAAATAAGTGCTATTATAAAAAAGGTACTTTTGACTTTCAATATCTACTTCTTCTGCACCATCAGGAATATTTTTAACAATTGCACCATCAGGAGCCACAATTACTTTATAGCCATTTTTTTCCTTCGAATAAAAAGTTCCGCCATAATAGTAGTAGGTTATATCATTTAAAAGTACAGCAACCTTATCATCAGGAATTTCTACGACTACTATATTAACAGGGGGAGGAACTACATTATATCCACTTGATACTTGCACATAATAAACTCCGGAATCGTAATAGTAAGGTTGGTTATTTATTGAAACAATTATAGCCGTTGTTGCTACTGCTGCAACAAAAAAACCAACCGGATGCCAATGTGGACCATAATAATATGGACGGTATGGGTGATAATAATATGG
>CAZGWS010000002.1:26478-32206 GCA_964528805.1 uncultured Lentimicrobiaceae bacterium
TTTATTTGAAGTACTTGGTTTTACATTATGTGATTTACTTGGTTTTGATTTATTAATGCTATGTGGTTTAGTTTTTTGAGGTTGGTTGTATTGCTTGGTTTGCGGTCTGCCGGATGATCTTATTGCCCCACCATTTACCGATCTACTGTTTCCACCACTTCTCCCCGATGAAGAGTGGCGCATACGCTGTGCCATACAATTATTTATTGATAAACCAAAAGTTAAAATTAATGTAAGTATTACTAAGATTGTCTTTTTCATCTAAACTAATTTTTAAGTTGAAGTTTTTCTATAGTTGAGCCTAAGGGTGGCTCAAATTCAAATAACATGCTGGGTAATGATGGATCCAATCTCCAATTTGAAAAAATCGCATTATAACTTTTTGCACGATCTCCTTTGTGATTAATAAGAAGTTCTATCGGTAAATTTGTCTTCTTTGCAATCCATATTTTCAGTACCATTTCATCGCTAACTGCTTTAATCACAAAGCAAATAACATTATCTGCTTTTTCATCATGCATAAGCAATACCTGATCAAAATTATCCAATATATCATCAGTAAATGACGGGTAGAAGAAGTCGGCAGCAGGAAAGTCAATTCCATAGTTTTCATGCACCTTATCAATTGCGGTAATAATATTCCCCGTAAGCTCAATGGTATCAAATGTATTATTTATATATGAAAAATATGAAAAAGTTCTACCATCATACCAATATCCTTTTTTACCAACTGAACCTACCGAGTAAACATGTAGTTTATCAGGTCCCAGCATATACACATCATTTTCGTTAGAAGAAATAGTGTCATCACCCATCATTACAATAGTGTTTAAGGTATAGCTGCATGAATTTAAATTTCCAATAGTTTTACTTAGCTTATCAAGATGCGCTACTGCACGCTTGTCATATTTCCCATGATTGGATGTACATGATACTAATAATATAACGGTTAGTATATGAAAAGTAGGCAATTTCGAAGCACTAAGCTTTCGGTTAAGCACAAAGTTTGATACAAGCCAAAAGCCTTTATTTTATCACTATTTCGCCTATTTTTTATATACATTGTTACCTGTCTGGCTTTTCTTTCCGTATGTTGATAGCGTTGGCGGTTTAAGCTCTTTTATTTTTTTGTGTTGGTATTTAGCGTTGGCAAAAAATAAATGTGCTTGAACCTTGCGTTGGCTATCTATTTTTCATTTCTATTCTATCTGTCATAGTTTGACAAAGTAATTCATATAATTTTGGAATAAACTCTATGTCAAATCCAAACTCTCTAAACACAACTTCGTCATAATTTTTTCTGTCAGCTTGAGCAAATTCTTGGTCATAATCTATCTGGTCTCTTTCTGAAACAGGAATAAACGCCTCAATAATTCTTTCTCTTGATTCATTATTAATTAGATTTGGATTTAAAATTTTCATTTTTGTTTTAAAGAAATTTGCGTTCAAATCTAAAACTCCTAGACTTCGAGAAACTCCGTTTAATTCTACTGTTAAAAGACTTAATATCGAATTAAATAATGAAGCATACATACTTGCTTCATTTTCGGGAACTCGTATAGCTGTAAATCTTTGATTCAGGCTTATGTAGCTTTCTGAATAACCAAAGAATAATCTTTTATTAGGATTTATTGAAATAAAAATATTTGCAGAATCCTCTGGCGATAAAGAATACCATAGTTCCCGTTTGTCAATTCTTATAAATTTATCAGGTAGGGGAATTCCTTGTTGATTTGTCATTTGGCTTCCAACCATTAACCATCTTTTAATACCTGGGAAATTTGCATTTATATCCTCTTCCGATTTATCACAAACAAATAGTTTGTAGTCATCAGTCAAATTGTGTTTTATTGAAGTTACGTCACGATTTGATTTTAGAATAGGAAACAAAACATCATTTTCAATACTATACCTGCCTATTGTCTCTTGTTTTAAAATATGAAAATCATCAAAACAAGTCTTTGTTCCTCTACCACTATCAATTAAATCAGGATAAGGATTAATTAATGAATCATGAAATTGTTGTAATGGGTTTTCTGCTGTAAAATTTATGTTCCAATTTTCTTGCGTTTCAATTTGGTCTATTAAATGTTGTTTGGATACTATTGAAACTTTTATTGTTCCATCCGTTTTGTGATACACGTTCCCAAATTGTGAATCCAATATCCAACTTGTATTTCCTTCCAATTCACAATTATCAATTTCAGAATATAATTCACGGAAATAATCAATTATTTCTACTTCAGTCATATCGGAAGTTAATAATTCTAACTTTGAGTTTATCGTAATAAACTTAGTTGGGTTATCTGAGTTTCCTTTTTGAATCGTTGTAAAAATTGTACTTACTTTTGAATCCTTAAACCAATGTTCGGCATTACTTTTTACAACATATTTAACTGTGAAGTTGTCTAATAAAAAGCGTTTAAATTGAATACCATATTCTTTACCTAACCAAGCATTTGAACTTATAGCAGAAATTAATCCACCATCTTTCAAAAACTTCAAAGAATGATAGAAACAGTAAACAAAGTAATCTGACCTTTCATTAAGTTCAAATCTGTTGTTTTTTAAAAATGAAGGTTGGGTTGTCCCAAATTCAGTTTCAAATTGTGAGCTTAATAAATCATTCTGTATATCCTCTTGTTGAATGAATGGAAAATTACTTATTATAGCGTCAAAAGATGGAATTTCTTCATCTATTAATGTTGTTTCATTTTGCGGGTCAGGAAACGACAAAATACTTTGTGGCGTTAAGTCAAAATAATTACGCCTTGTGATTCTTGGGAAATTATTTGAGATAGTTACATCTTGTTTATACAGATTAATAACAGAAAGAATTGCTGGAAAATGCGAAATGTCATTACCCCAAATTTGAGACAACAAAGTTTGATGGTTGGTTTGTCCAAGCCATAATTTTATTTTGTAAAATGTATCTAAAAAAGAACCAGTACCAGAAGTTGGGTCATAAACAATTTGGCTTTTAGTTCTTAAGGCTGAAAGGGAAACCAAATACGTTAATGTTGTGGGCGTAAAATATTGGCCAAACTTTTGCTTTTCAGATTTTGGAACTAAATTTTCTAATATTGTTCCAATGACTTCTGACGGTAATACTCTAAAATCATATGAATTAAGCAGTTCAATTAGGGTTTTTAAAATATTCTCGATTGCATTATTGTAAGGTAAACTATCTGTGAAATCTGTATCAAAAACTGCTTGAAAATCTATCTCACGAACTGTATCAAAAAATGTGTTTAATTGTTCTTTTATAGGTGATTCATCTTCAATTTCTAATGGTTGAATATGTTGTGGCAAGTTTTTACTTAGTGTTTGATAAAAAAGTATTTTTCCTATCACTTTATAAAAAAGAAACTTTGCTAAAACTTGTGATTCAACAACATTTTCTCTTCTTCTTGAAGAAGATTTTAATATGTTTAGGGTAGCTTTTTCTAAAATTTTCCATCTGCCATAATCTGATTGAAAATCTAAATCCGAGTTCACTTGGTTTTCGATAGTCTCTTGAAACAAAGGAATTAGATAGTCTGCTGAATTTTTAATACCCAAAACAATATCCGAAGAAATGTTAATTGCTTCTTTAATTGTTCCTTTATTATACAAACTGGCTAGGTCAGCTAAAATTGTATTAAGTGTTTCCTTTAGTTCAGGTTCGTGCTTTAAATATGAAATTCTATTATCTACGTCTGAACGTTTTGTAATATTTTTGGAAGCTTCATATCTTTTAATTTCATACAAATGCTCCAAGGTATAAGTTGAATCAATTATACCCCAAATTATTGCTTGATTAGCATTCCAAGTTACGAAAGAATCCGATTTTAAAAATTGAGCCTTTTCGAGAGCATTAATTAGCATTTCTTCATTATCTGCTAAGGTGTCAGGGAATTTCAATTCCCAACCATTAAATACAATACCAGCAGTTTTGTCAATGAAGACTAAAACATCAGGGAAACGAGTTTTTCCACCGGTTACTTTTAGGCCTTCATCATTTGTTGCTTCTTGAAATATTGTAGAACCATTATTAATAGATTCTTTAATCCAACTTATTATATGTCCTGCCCAAGAGCGTTCATTTAATTTCATAATTCAAAGTATGGTATTTAGCAATTGGTTCTTGGAAAAGTCTAGGGTTCATTTTATCAAATTCAATTTCCTTGATTGTTTCTTCTATTCTGTTTACACAAACTTCAATGTAATCTGTTACATCTACTTTATGTAACATCACATCTTCATTTTTTTCAATGCCAATAAAATTTCGATTTTCAAGCAAAGCAGAGATAAGAAAACTACCGCTACCACAAGCATTATCAAGAACTACGTCTCCAGGCTTTGTAAATGTTTTTATTAAATATCTACCTAATTCAATTGGTTTTTGAGTAGGGTGGTAAACAGTACCTTCTGATTCTGCTGTTTTTATGTAAACATAATCATCAATCGATTGTTCTTCATAAGCAATAACATCTGTTGGGTATCTTTTTCCATTACTTTTAACGTGATTAGATTTAAAATTTCCATAACTGCCTGTTAATTGGTCTTTTCTAAATCCTTTGTCATAAGCTTCTCCTTTTGACATTTGAGGATTATAATCAGGTTGCTTTTTGTAAAAAACGCATACATCTTCGTGTTTTCTTAAAGGTTGTTTTTTAGCATTTAAAAAATTAGTAGCTTTTGATTTAACCCAAACAATTTTATATTTAAAATGTTTTTCGTTGCTCAAAATTAATTTGGCTGTAAAAACACCTTGTGAGGTCAAAACTATTGCTCCATTTGGTTTGACAATTCTATTGTATTGATTCCAGAGTTTCTCTAAAGGAATTATTGAATCCCATTTATTTTGTGTAGTTCCATAAGGTAAATCGCAAAGAATCATATCAACTGAATTATCAGGGATATCTTTCATTACATCTAAGCAATCTCCTTGAATTACCTTATTTATAAATTTGTCAATCATCTTTTAATTTTTGTTTGGTACTTAAATTCATTTTCTGCTACTTTTAGGGCTGATAAACCTAAATCGTTTTCATCTTCTACTATTTCATATAATTTGTCAGCAAGCCATAGGGTTTCGAGTTCTTTTTGGTTTATATCTAAAACAGAAGAAAACACTTGCAATTGTTCTTTTTTTGCTCTTCTTGTACCTCTTTCAATTTTTGAGATAGTTGCTGTATCTACTTCTAAGAGCGAGGCTAGTTGTCTTAATAACAAACCTTTTTCTTCTCGTAATTCCCGAATGCGATTGCCAAAAATCATCTTTTCTTGTTTTAAATAGACAGATTTTGGCAAATATAATACTTTTATTCAATTTGTGAAGTGAATTTCAAATTATTCTTGGGTGGTGGTGGGGAAGGGCAAGCTCTTTTATTTTTTTGAGCGTTGGCATTTAGCGTTGGCAAAAAATAAATGTGCTTGACCGTGTGGTGGCTTTTTTTCAGCTTGCAGGTAACAGATGCTATAGTAAAATAGAATGATTTTTTCAACATAATTTATTGCTAAGTTTTAGTATGTTAAATTACGTAAAATAAATGTATGGGTATCAAAATGTTAATAGGTGCTATTATTAAATGAGATCCTATGTTTATGTACAGCAAATGCACTGCCCATTACAAGCTATCAGTAAATATTAATGAGCAATATAGTCTAAGGCAACGAGAGCAGATACAGTACCATCCGCCACAGCGGTAGTAATCTGTCTAAAGCGAACATTTCTGTTATCGCC
>CAZGWS010000002.1:32306-55393 GCA_964528805.1 uncultured Lentimicrobiaceae bacterium
GGCATATTTTGTAAGAGAAACAGCTTCTTCTAATGCTGAGTTCCCGCCACCAACAACAATAATATTTTTATCTTGAAAGAAATCGCCGTCGCAAGTTGCGCAATATGAAACTCCTTTACCTTTAAATTTTTTTTCGCCGGGTACATTGAGCATCCTTGATCGCCCTCCGGTAGCCAGTATTATCGCTTTCGATTTGTAATTAATTTTGTTATTAACTGTTACGGATTTTATTTTTCCGATAAGGTTTAGATTAGAAATACTAACATTTGATTTTATTTCACATCCAAATGATGCTGCTTGCTTTCGCATTGTAGAACTAAGTTGGTATCCTGATATTTTTTCGACACCCGGATAGTTTGCTACCTCATACGTAAGCACAGTTTGACCGCCGGTGATACCGGTATCAAGTATTAGAGTGCTTGCTTTGGCACGTGATAAATAGATACCGGCGGTAAGTCCGGCCGGACCACCACCAAGTACTATTACGTCATATTGCTTATCTTCCATCTATTATATTAGCTATTAAATTCTCTATCGAGGATTTCTGTTATTTGGTCTTTGCTCTGAATACTTGAAGTAGCGGCAACTACCTTTCCATTTTTATAATACATGGTGAAAGGAATACCCATGAAACCTCTACATGCAGGATGATTTCTAATTACGGCAGCTCCGGGGCTATCAAAAAGCATATCTCTAAATTCCACATTTTTATACTCATCCTGTATTTCCTCCATTACTGCATAAACAGGAAGGCACATAGGTCCCATACGTCCACAGCAAATCATCACGTTTTCGTTGTTTTCAATCAGCTCCGCATGATCGGCTGCTGTTTCCAAATGTTCTAAGTTTGTTTGTAATACCATTTTTAATATATTTAGTTATGTAATTTGAATTAATTGTAAATTCAATACAGAAATTATGCCAAAACGGTGTTATTTAAGCGATATATTATTGTTGATATTACATTAGCAGCTAAAGGCTTATAGTGAATGCAATTGCATTCACTTTTTTTTTAATATAAATTTGTATTACAGATGATTTTGCCATGTTGTCATAATATCCAACTCAAGTAACCTGAGTTAATATTAACACCACTTTATTTGATTATTCTTTTAATAATTCTAAGTTTATGCGTATATCTTTTTTGTTGATTGTTATATATTCCATTGTGATCGATACTATCGATTCTGACTTCTCCTGAAGCATGTATTATTTGTTTATCATTAATAATTATTCCTACATGAGTTACTTGTGCTTCCGTATTATCAAAAAACGCCAAATCGCCCGCAATTGTTTCATTGATAAAATTAATGGTTTCACCTGCTTTTACTTGTAAAGATGCATCACGTTTTAGCTTGATTCCCGCAATTTTAAAAACAATTTGTGTTAGCCCTGAACAGTCAATTCCAAACGGACTTCTACCTCCCCATAGGTAAGGAGATCCAATATACTTCATTGCTAAATTAACAATATCGCTACCGACAACAGTTGTAGCTTTTTGCTTTACAATTCCATTGGTGTTATATTCTCCATCAGAAAGAACAAAAGTATTGTGTTCAAAATTTGGGAGACTACTACCTATTAATAAGTTTATTATTTTTCCGCTATTAGATGTAGCATTAGCATAAATATCAGTTAAATAAGCCATGTTTGCATTAACCAATTTGTTAAAATAAAATTCTTCTATTAGTGTGATTTGTTTAGCACTAACCCATCCCTTGTATAAATCATGGTTAGTAGCCACAAAATACCAATCGCTTACAGTATCTGAAACCAATAGCATATCACCAAGTATTAGCTGATTAACCATCTCGCTTTGTTCGCTTGGTTGTTTTCTTACAGCAACAAGTGCCTGCTCACAGATTCCGTATTTAGTCATTGTTATATGGTTTAGTTTCGAACATCAAAATAATAATTGGGTTCAATTTTCAATTTATTACCCGTAATTTATTGATTTGATTAATTTTGTCAGTTAAAGCAAATCCCATGAATACACTTTTTTCAAAAATACAACATAATTATTACGAGATACTAAAGGTGTTAATTTTTATTTTGGCAGTTGTAATTGTGGTATGGGTAAGTCCGAAAGAGAGTATTTTTAAATATGAATTTCAAGTTGGTAAGCCATGGAGTCACAGCGATTTAATAGCACCCTTTGATTTTGCGGTACTTAAAACAGCCAAGCATATTGAAAACGAAAAAGCTCAGATAATCTCCAATTTTACTCCATATTTCAGGTACAACGACAAACTATCAGAAGAAGGTGAAAAGCAATTAAAGATAATTTTTAATACTGAATGGGAATCATACTTGCAAGATACTCTTCCGGCTGATTCGGCACGATATTACAGGTTCTTGTTAAAACTTTATAAAAAGTTTGAAAGCAGAGGGATTATCAGATTTAACAAAGTGATTGAAGGAAAGGATAAATTTTTTCAATTACGGCTAATACGCGGGAATGTTGTTGCTGAAACTACATTAGGGCAGTTATACAATATCAGAACGGCTATTGAATATACTCGTAAAAGCATAAAAAAGTTAAATGTTTCTGACAGTATATTCTTACAAAATATTATTTCGCAATCGCTTGTGCAGAATGTAATTTACGATGAAAGCAAAAACAAAGCCGGACTCGCCGAGCAAATTAAGAGTATTTCAATAACTCGCGGGCTGATTCAAAAAGGAGAACTAATTATATCAACTGGAGAACTTGTTACATCTGATAAATATCAGACACTCATATCGTTAAAGTATGACTACGAGAAAGATCTAAACACTTCCGAATCACGTCTATTTATTATTGGAGGTATGGTACTACTTATAGCTTTAATGTTTTTAGTACAATATCTTTTTATTAAGTTTTATCGAAAGAAGTTCTACGATCAGCTAAAATATATCGTTCTAACATTATCTTTACAATTGACAATCATTGTCGTCTCTGATTTTATTTTTTCCGTATTTCCACATTGGGCATATTTAATTCCATTTGCACTTCTACCCATTGTTATCACTGCTTTTTTGGATGCCGGTGTTGCAATATTTATTTACCTTATCACACTAATGTTGTTAGGTTTTTATGCTCCCAATAGTTTTGAGTTCTTTTATACGCAGGCTCTTGTTGGATTAATAGCAGTTTTTTCTATCAGCAGGTTAAGCAAACGGTCTGACTTATTCAGGGCAACTTTAATGGTATTTATTACCTACATTATTATTTATGTAGGAATGTTGCTTATCCAGGAAGGCAATATTGATAGTCTGTCGTGGCGTATTTTAGCTTATTATGCAGGAAGTTCCATTCTTATTTTATTGGCTTTTCCGTTCATTTTTATTTTTGAGAAAATTTTCGGATTAGTCACACAGCTTACTTTGTTGGAGTTATCGAACACTAATAATACTTTGTTGCGTGATTTAAGCATAAAAACTCCGGGTACTTTTCAACATTCATTACAGGTTGCTAATCTGGCATCAGAAGTACTGTATGAGATTGGAGGCGATGCTTTGTTGGCACGTACCGGAGCTATGTATCATGATATTGGCAAGATGAAAAATCCGATGTATTTCATTGAAAATCAGCTTGCCGGATACAATCCTCATGACGAGCTTAGCTATGATGAAAGTGCTAAAATTATTATCGGTCATGTACTTGCCGGAATAGAAATGGCACGAAAAGAGGGCTTACCGGAGCAAATTATTGACTTTATCCGTACACATCATGGTACGCGAAGGGTTGAATATTTTTACAGGCTCGAGCGTAAATTAAACCCGGGAATGGAAGTTGACCAAAGTGAATTTACTTACCATGGACCTGCTCCTTTTACAAAGGAAACAGCAGTTGTTATGATGGCCGACTCCGTTGAAGCAGCATCACGCAGTATATCAAAACCTGATGAACAAAAGTATAGCGATTTAGTTGACAATATTTTCCAATTGCTTATGGATAGCGGTCAATTGTTAAATGCTAATATTACAATGAAAGAGATAAGTATTGCGAAAAAAGTATTGAAGAAAAAACTCCTTAATATCAATCATGTCAGAATTGCTTATCCTGACTAATACCAATTATAAAATGAATATTGGTTTGCAATGTCTGATAGATAATCTTTTGTTTCCGGTCCCATGTTAAAAAGTAAATCAATAATACTCAAATTTGGAATAAATTTAAATTTGTCGGAAAACACCTGAGTGTATTTTTTGTGATTGTCAAAAGCCGGTTTCTCTTTGGGAGTTATTGAGAACCTAAAGTCATGATTATCCCCACTCGGTTGCACAAAATGTTTAGAAAAAATTAGTTTGCATTTTATACCTATTATTGATAATAATTCATAGGTTAACTCTGTGTTAAATGTAAGTAGATTGTTATATTTACCTGTAAAAAATTTATAAATATTATCCTTATAATATAAAAAAAATGGCGAGTTACTATATGCTGAATTTATTGATCTCCAATGATTTGTGTACCACAAATTCGAATTAATTATATTAACGTCTTTTGTTTTTGATTTATTTCCAAACGGTTTATTTACCGGTATCGACAGGTTAAGTTCACCATTTGCAGTTAATATACAACATCTATTACGGTAGGTTTGTTTAGGATAGGTTTCTTCCTTTTCGATAATTGCGTTCCCATACTTTAACAGAAGTGCAAAATACTCAATTGGGGGCATGTATGCTATTGATAGTAATAATTTAGATTGTGATTGCATAGCTTAACCAATTTTAGACACCAAAAATAATATAAAAAAACAGGTCTCAATATTAAGACCTGTTTTTGTAGCATTAAAAAATTGTATTTTTATCTTAAAATATTATTTTTTCTCTTTTAAAAGAACATCATTAATAGCCTGTATCAAGGTTTCTTTAGGCAGAGCACCTTGAGCCATTTGTGGTTGCCCTTCGGCAGGGCAGAATAGTATTGAAGGAATACTGCGAATTCCAAATGCAGCTGCTAATTCAGTTTCTTCTTCGGTGTTAACTTTAAAGATGTTAATTTTATCTTCATATTCTTTAGATAACTCCTCAAGAATAGGTGATACAATTTTACATGGTTGACACCAATCGGCGTAAAAATCAATTATGCAAGGCAATTCTCCTTCAAATTTCCAGTCTTTATTTATTTCGTAATTAAAAACTTTTTCCTGAAATGTTTTTTTTGTTAAATGTTCCATTATAGTTATTATTAATTTATTATTATTTCTTCGTGTTTAAAAGATCTTCTTCAATTATTTTATTATATGCATCTTTTTGCAATGCACCCGTTTGCATCATTGGTTTGCCTTTCATAGGCGAAAATAATACAGATGGAATGCTCCTAATTCCAAACACACCGGCGAGTTTTTTCTCTTTATCTGTATCTATTTTATAAAACTTTACCTTACCCTCATATTTTTTTGCAAGCTCATCCATTATTGGAGCAACCATTTTACAAGGTCGGCACCATACAGCATAAAAGTCAATAACGCACGGTATGTCTCCTTCATATTTCCACTCTTCCGGATTTTTTTCGAAATCCCATACTTTTTCTTTAAAAGTATCATAGGTTAGGTATTCCGGCTCAACTTCTGTTACCGCCTCGTTACTGATATTTTCAATAGATTGTTTGTTACTTGCTCGTTTTTCCTGTGTGTGTCCACAACTGGCAATTCCTAAAAAAACAGCTAAAATAAATATTACACTTAATCTCTTCATCCTTAATATTTTATAATTATTTTTAATAATAATGCGGCAAAGATAGTATTTTTTATATCACATTAGTATCACTTTGATTACTTTTGTAGTCAATTATTATTCCAATTAATATTTAGCGTCAAATTAATATTTACACATGGGAAAAACCGAATTACAAAATATTACTACATCATCAATTGCTAAAAAATTTAGGCAGGCAATCCCTGACGAATATTCAAGCCTTGAACTGTTATCGAATATTAAATGGGTAGAAGGATTTGTATGTTCAAAATGTGGTAGCACCAACTACTGTAGGGGGAAGAGTCCTCTATCAAGGCGTTGCACGAGATGTAAAAAAGAAGAATCTGTTACCGCCCATACTATTTTTCACAGATGCAAAATACCCATTAACCGTGCTATGGAAATAGCATATTTAGTGTGTAATGTTGCTGCCATTTCGTCATATGAAATCAGCAGGCAGTTAAGCATTCGTCGGATGACATGTTATGGATTTCAAAAAAAAGTAATTGACTGTTTAAATGGTAATAACGATGATTTGTTATTAAAACGTGTATTAGTGGAAATACAAAAACTTATAAATAGCAGACGACTATTTACTGCGAAATGAGTTTGTGACTTTTAAACATAAAAAGAGGTGTTGCAAAATTGCAACACCTCTTTTTATTAATATTTCTGAGCGACTTACTTAAGAACTATTTTTCGGTCAATTTTTTCAGTATTGCTTATTATGCTTAACAAATAAATACCTGCCGGTTGGTTGCTAATATTGTATGAGTAATTATACTGCCCATAATTAGAGGCAATTTTATCATTAAATATAACCTGACCATTAATGCCGGTGAGCTTAATTTGCATATCACCTTGCTTTTCAGCATTAAATTTTACATTAAGATTACCGGTTGTTGGGTTAGGATAAATTGACATATTTTCAACATTTGTTTTGTTAACACCCATTCCGTCAACATGATAGTCAAATGACCAACCCTGATCTCTTACTGAAGCATTTGTACTCCACATAAGCATTAACCCACTTGTTTCTACGGTAATGGGGTCGGGCAATTCATGTCCGGAATATTCTCCAATAAGTTGGCTTGTTTCCACATCGTAAATCTTTATCCTGTCAACGGTTGGCTCAGTACTCATTGATGTAAAGTCAATATAATATTTTGTAGCCTCGGGGCATCCAAAAGTAAGGACACAACTTGTTAAGTTATCATAGTAAAAGTTAAGGCTGCCGTCAGTTACTGTTCCTTCAGGTTCGTTAAAAGCCTGTGAGTTACACCACGATGGGCTTGTAGTTGTATATTCGGCTTTAAAACCTGCACCTGTACTCGAAGAACTAAATGTAATGTATAATTGATTGCCACTTGATGTTATATCAGCAGGCAGACTACCACCCGAAAACTCACCTAATAATTCAGCTGAATCATCTCCACCGTCATAAACACGAACCTTATCGCTATTAGCAGTATTAAACTGTATAAAATTAAGTGTTATGTTAGTTACCGAATCTTCCTCATTTTGAGGAGAAACTAACCATGATGCATTCATACCAGAAGTATAATCTTCGGCAGGACCGCTGCCATCGGTAAATGATCCAACAAGCGTTAGCAGGTTAGTTTGGCCACTGGCAATGTATGGATAGCCAGCATCTCCGGGATAAATATTTCTAACCATACCTTGTTGTGCAGAAAAACCATTAACATCCTGAAGCGTGTAATATCCATTTGATGATCCACTCCATCCAAAGTTAAAGTGGTAATAATTCATACCCTGATAACCATCACAAACAAATGCGTGACCTCCATCGGATGAACGTCCGGAGTAATAGAGTGGTTTGTAACTATCTAATTGTGATTGCATCATCGACTCCCACACCGATGATGAATAACTGCTTTTTGTAAGATATTGAATACTGTTTTGGTATCCAAAATAATTTTTTAGAGCTGCGGGAACATCTTGACTAAAAGCCCCTGAGCCAGAAGGAGAATAATCCATGTCAACTGAAACCCCTGCATGGAAACTTATTTCAGCAATTTCCCAGCAATATTTATTGCTAATATTATCAGTCATTTCATCCCAATTATATTCAGATGCTCCAAAATCTGCACTAATAGTACCATATGGGTATTGGTAGTAACTATGCGAACCTGTTCCTTGTAAAGGGTATCGCCAGTAATGCATAATCATCGACATCGCTGTGGCAACACATCCTACATATACATGACCTCCTGGACCTGCAGCATCTTCAGGACACATCATGTTGTAAGGACTGTCTTGATTCCAGGTAGCAGTAAGCAATGGATCCATATCTCGACTACCTCTTAGATTAAAAGAGGCCGGGTTACCAGTTACATATGTATTCCACGCTGCAACTACATCAGCATCAGCCTTAATATTATTCGTTCGTACATAAACTACTTCGTCAACATACGATTGCATCCAACTATGAAAGTTTTTGCTTTGGTTTTGTTCGGCAGGAAAAACTCCTGATAAATTATATCCAATAACAGGAACCATAACATCATTTGCAGGTACTACAACCCATCCTTCTTCAAAGTTAACTACATAATATGCCTGATCTACCAAGTATGATTCCGTAATATTCAAATCATTGTAGTTAATAGCCTCACCATATTGGTTAGACTTTTGAAATAAGAAATTAACAGCAACCTGCTCGGCTTTCGAGATGTTAATATCCTTTGCAAAAATACTTGCCGTAAATGCAAATATCACTAGAATACTAAGTAAAAATTTTGATTTCATTTGATAAAATTTGTGTGTTCGATTATTTAAATGGCAAATATATCTAAAATTAACTAAATATTAACAGTGTTTTAACATTTCATTGACAATATTAACAGTTTAATGGTTGCCACGGATAATTACTTGAGTTAAATTTATTGTTGTTTGCATCGTATTTTGTAAAAAGTAATTTTTAAAATTATATGCATTAATAATTTTTTTGCCATATTATTTATTAAATTTGTAAATATTTTAATAAGCCATATACGTATTATTATGTCGATATTAATAGAAAATATTAAAGAACTGATACAAGTTGAAACATCGCCTAAACTATTGGTTAAAGGGAGTGAAATGGCTATACTACAGACAATTAAGAATGCTTATTTATTTATTGAGGATGGTCTTATTTCTTCGTTTGGCACAATGCACGACTTAAATAGCAGCAATGCACTTTTTGCCACCGACGATACTACTGTGATTGATGCAACCGGCAAAATGGTATTCCCCTCGTTTGTTGATTCGCATACCCATCTTGTTTATCCGGCATCTCGCGAAATTGAGTATATCGACAAAATTAAGGGCTTATCGTACGAAGAAATTGCAAAAAGAGGCGGCGGTATTTTAAACTCAGCACTCCTTATGCAGGAAGCCACCGAAGATGAGTTGGTTGACGCCGCCATGCAACGACTTAATGAGATAATAAGTTATGGTACCGGTACCGTTGAGATTAAAAGTGGTTACGGACTTACCGTTGAAGCGGAGTTGAAGATGCTACGGGTAATAAAGCGACTCAAAAAAATATCGCCGTTGTTAATAAAATCTACCTTCCTCGGTGCACATTCAATACCTCTTGAGTATCGCAGAAACCCATCGAAGTATGTTGATATTGTTATTAATGAGATGCTTCCACGGGTAGCAGATGATAATCTTGCCGATTTTATTGATGTATTTTGCGACACGGGCTTTTTTACTGTTGAAGACACCGAGCGAATACTGCAAGCGGGGCTTAAATATAACATTCGTGGTAAAATTCATGCCAATGAGCTTGATTATTCCGGTGGTATTCAGGCAGGAGTAAAACATAATGCACTTTCAGTAGATCATCTTGAGTTTACTGCCGATGCTGAAATCAACGCTTTGTTGCACTCACAAACCATGCCTACAGTATTACCCGGTGCAGCTTTCTTTTTAGGAATGAAATACGCCCCTGTTCGCAAAATGATAAATGCGGGGCTGCCGCTGGCACTTGCAAGCGATTTTAACCCGGGTTCAGCACCATCGGGCAACATGCAGTTAATACTCTCAATGGCAAGCATCCTTTACAAAATGTTGCCTCAAGAGGCAATAAATGCAACAACAATTAATAGTGCTTATGCAATGGGTGTCAGCAATATAGTGGGCAGCATTGCTACCGGCAAAAAAGCTAATATTTTTATTACAATTCCCATACCTACATACGAATATATGCCCTATTATTTTGGTACAAATAAAGTAGAAACGGTTATTCTTAATGGCAAAATTGTAAAGTAGAAACAATATGTTGAGTATTTTTACCTTATCAATATAACATAAATTAATCTACTACCTTTACTTCGCAAGATGTGTTTATAAAAGTTATGTTAATAATACAGTTGCCAGAATCAGCTACCCTATTTTTAGTGTAAAAGAAAAAGTAGTACCTTCACCAAGATTACTTCTTACGCTAATTGTTTGACGGTGAGCCTCAATAATGTGCTTTACAATTGCAAGCCCAAGACCGGTCCCCCCTTTGTCGCGCGATCTACTCTGGTCGGTACGATAAAATCGTTCAAAGATTCTTTTAATATTTTCTTCGGGGATACCAATGCCGTTATCGCTAACCTCCACAAGATAATTATCATGAAAATCGTAAAACGAAACCTTAACATGTCCATTTTTAAGGTTGCCGTATTTAATCGCATTATCAATAAGATTTATCAGCACTTGACGTATTCGTTTTTTGTCAGCTTTAGCGTGCGCCGATTTTGATAATGTGCTGTTTATGGTAATCACAATATTATTTTCGGAGGCTTTATGCTCCATAAATTCAACAACTTCTTTAACGAGTATAAGTAAGTTAAAACTTTCTTCTTTAAGCTCCAGCTCACCAGATTCTAATTTACCTATTTCTTCAAGGTCTTCAACCAAAACAATCATTCTGTTAATACTTTTTACAGATTTCTTTAAAAACTTGGCATTGATAGTTTCATCATAAAGTCCGCCTTCGAGCAACGAGTGTACATAACCCTGGATATTAAAAATAGGCGTTTTTAACTCGTGCGATACGTTACCTAAAAACTCTCTGCGATATTCGGCCATTTGTTTAAGTTCCTCAATTTCCTTCTTCTTCTCCTTGCTCCATCGTATTACTACCTGATTTACAATATCAAGCACATCACTCTTTTTTGAATTATCAGGTTTCTCGTTTGGCTTTGCGTTTAGCTGGCCTATGGTGTTGTAGATAACCTTTAGTTTTTCGTTAAAAAATTTGTTTAAACTGGTGCGTAAAAAGGCATACGACAGAATAAAAATTATTACTATAAATAATAAAAGCAAAATAATATTTCCATTACCGGATGCAGCGGTAATTATTGCAAATGTAACACCTGATATTAGTGTTACAACTACAGCATTTAAAAGGGCTATATTATTTGGTGAGTTTATTTTCATTTCAATCGTATAGTAATATTAACTTCATTTGCCAATATAAAACATTTACAGATGTGTTACAAAATAACATTTACCTATTAAATTTATAACCAACTCCTTTAACTGTTTTAATAAATTCGGTTCCTATCTTCTCACGTATTTTTCTAATATGCACATCAATAGTACGATCACCTACAATTACATCGTTACCCCAAACTTTCCGAAATATATCGTCGCGCGAGAACACCTTTTCAGGTGCTGAAGCGAGCAAGTGTAAAATTTTAAATTCCTTATTGGGTAGTATTATTTCATTTTGATCTTTAATAATCACAAATCTCTCCTTATTAATTGTAAGTCCGTCAACTTCAAGTATTCTACTGCTTTCATCTACTATGTAGAAACGGCGCAACAATGCAGCAATACGACTAATTAGCACTTTAGGTTTTACGGGTTTTGTAACATAATCATCAGCACCGGATTCAAATCCGGCAATTTGCGAGTAATCTTCGGCACGTGCTGTTAAAAACACAATAATAGTATTGTCTAATTCTGATATTTTTCTAATTTCCTGTACTGCAGATATACCATCCATCTCTGGCATCATAACATCCATTAATATAAGCGATGGTTGGTATCTTACAGCTTTTTCGATAGCTTGTTTCCCATTTTTGGCAGTAATTACTTTATAGCCTTCCTTAACAAGGTTATAGCTTAAAAATTCAATAATATCTTCTTCATCGTCAACAAGAAGTATGCTAAATTTACTGTTATCCATTATATTAAGTAGTATAATAAAACGATGCAATGTACCCAAATTTTAGTTAAAATGGAATTTGCGATATTAAATTTAGGTTAATAATATTTTTTATAGCAACGGTAAGTCGCAGCAGGGATTGTAGAGGGTAGCTTGTTGAAATAGTAATCGCAATTTTTATTAGCCAGCGAAGGCGGAAGAACGAAGCCCACCTTTTACAAAAAAGTGGTTATTATGAAACAACTGCAAACGTAATGCCTTTTGGCTGCCCAACAACTTTTTATATTAACTTTGCATAAAACACATTTTAGTTGAATACAGCAAATATTAAAATTAAAAATTTAGTAAAAACGCTTCCCAACAAGCCCGGGGTTTATCAGTATTACGATAAAACAGGGAAAATTATTTATGTGGGGAAAGCGAAAAATTTAAAAAAAAGAGTTTCAAGTTATTTTACGAAAGCTCACCAGATAGGCAAGGTGAAAGTACTTGTAAAAAAAATTGATGACATTAAAGTTATTGTAACCGAAGCGGAATTGGATGCACTGCTACTGGAGAATAATCTTATAAAAAAATATCAACCACGCTATAATATTCAGCTAAAAGATGATAAAACTTTCCCATGGTTATGCCTAAAAAAAGAACCCTTTCCGCGTCTTTTTCCTACTCGTAATTTTGTGCGGAACGGCTCGGAATATTTTGGTCCTTATGCATCTGTAAAAATGATGCGTACTATATTAGATATTGTAAAACAGCTTTACAAATTACGGACGTGTTCCTTAAATTTATCGCCGTTAAACATTGCCAAAAATAAGTATAAAGTATGCCTTGAGTATCATATTGGCAACTGCAAAGGACCCTGTATTGGCAAGCAAAGTACAGACGATTATGACAAAATTGTTAATCAAATCAGGTTGATAATTAAGGGTAATATTAGCTCAGTTATTACCGAGCTTACGCAGTTGATGCACGCCCATGCCGCCAGCCTTGAATTTGAACAGGCACAAACGATAAAAGAGAAGATTGTGATACTTGAAAAGTATAAAAGCAAGTCAACAATAGTGAACCCTAAGATTAACAATGTTGATGTTATGTCGATGGTTAGTGAGGGTGGTTTTTCTTTTGTCAACTTTTTAAAGGTGATAAACGGAGCCATTGTACAAGCACATACAATTGAAATCAAGAAGAGGCTTGATGAATCTGATAATGATGTACTTACCTTTGCTTTACTTGACTTTAGGAAACGTTTTGAAAGTGTTTCGAGAGAAATAATACTCCCATTTAAAATTGACATAGACATACCGGATGTTAAAATTACAGTACCACAACGCGGCGACAAGAAGCACTTGCTTGAACTAAGCCAACGAAATGCTATGCACACAAAAATTGATAGGCAAAAGCAAAAGGATTTAATTGACCCCGACAGGCACAAAAACAGAATAATGGCCCAGATGAAAATTGATTTGCACATGGCTGTACTACCTGTACACATTGAGTGTTTTGACAACTCAAACATACAGGGTGAATATCCGGTTGCAGCAATGGTTCAGTTTTTAAACACATTGCCAAATAAAAAAGGCTACAGGCATTTTAATATTAAAACAGTTGAGGGTCCGAATGATTATGCATCTATGGAAGAGGTAGTTAGAAGACGGTACAGCAGGCTTCTTGCGGAAAGCGGCAAAATACCGCAGTTAATTGTTGTTGACGGAGGAAAGGGACAACTTAGCTCTGCCGTGAAAGTACTCAAAGAAATAGGTCTTTACGGGAAAGTTACAATTATTGGCATTGCCAAACGTTTGGAGGAAATTTATTTTCCAAACGATTCCATACCTTTATACATAGATAAAACATCAGAAACTTTAAAAATAATACAGCGATTACGCGACGAAGCACATCGTTTTGGCATTACACACCATAGAAACAGACGACAAAAAGGCACAATCAAATCGGAGCTGACATTAATAAAGGGAATAGGTTTTTCGACAGCACAAACATTACTACGAAAGTTTAAGTCGGTAAAAAAGATCAGAGAAGCCGGTAGTGAGGAGCTTGAGGCTATAATCGGCAAATCGAAAGCGATGATTATTGTTAATTATTTTAGGGCTAAATAATTAGCGATACAAAATATGCCAGCCTATAACTAAAATTTAGCAGCAACAACAGGGTTTAAAAAAGAAAAGCCCCATCCGGGCGGATGGGGACTTTTCACATATTAACCTAAAAACCCTCATGAAGAGGGATAACCCAAAAAATTAACCTGCTAAAGTTAATAGTTCTCTTCAGAACTGATGCAAATATACAACAATAATTTTAATTCAATATAAATAAAATAAAAAAAAATTAATTATTTTATAATCCATTATCAATAAATAACATATGATATAAAATTAATCGAAACTTTTTTTGCGAAGCACGAAATTCTTTCCTAAATAAACTTTTTTAACCTGTTCGTTACCGGAAAGCTCTTCTGCTGAGCCTGCTTTTAGCACCGATCCTTCAAATAAGAGATAGGCTCTGTCAACAATTGTGAGGGTTTCATGCACATTGTGATCGGTTATTAGTATGCCAATATTTTTTTTCTTTAGTTTATAAACAATTGCCTGTATATCCTCTACTGCAATCGGGTCAACACCGGCAAAGGGTTCATCAAGTAATATAAATTTAGGGTCAACAGCGAGTGCTCTGGCAATTTCTGTTCTTCTGCGTTCGCCACCAGAGAGTTGAATACCTTTACTCTTACGGATTTCTCGTAGCCCAAACTCATCAAGTAACGATTCGAGTCGGTTGTTTTGTTCTTTTTTGGTTAGCTTTGTAAACTGCATAACCGCCTTAATATTATCTTCGATGGTAAGTTGGCGAAAGACAGATGCTTCTTGGGCTAAGTAGCCAATACCTCGTTGTGCTCGTTTATACATTGGCTCACCGGTAATTTCAACATCATCAAGAAAAATCTGCCCTGAAAAAGGTTTAATCAAACCAACAATCATGTAAAAATTAGTAGTTTTACCGGCACCATTAGGTCCAAGCAATCCCACAATTTCACCTCTGTTTACCTCCATTGATACTGAGTTTACTACGGTGCGGTGTTTATATTTTTTAACAAGATTTTTTGTCCAAAGTTTCATGTACTTATTTTTTTATTGATATTAATTAGTCTTTAATAAGAAAACGCCAAATACTGCGTTATTCTCATTTTTTGAATCAGTCATATACAATTCGTAAACTCCTTGAATTCAAAAAATCTCGAAAGCTTTGTCTTTGATGCTTTCTTATCAAAGAATTGAAAATAATGAGTTTTCTTGCAGGTACTAATTACAATATTCCCTCTTTTAATATATCGTGTAAATGAATTACGCCAATATACTTGTTATTTTCGATTACTGGGAGTTGAGTTATGTTATTTTCACGCATAACTGCAAGTGCATTAACTATTAAAGCCTCTCCTCCAATTGTAAGTGGGTTATCTGTCATAATGTCTCCGGCAACCAGATTTCTAAAATCATCATAATTTTCGATCATTCTTCTTAAATCGCCATCAGTAACAACACCAATAATACTACCGTTTTTTAGCACAGCTGTTGCACCAAGTCGTTTAGAGGATATTTCAATAATTACCTGATTAACCGGTGTTTCAACATCAACAATAGGGATTTCATTATTTGAAGCAATATCTATAACACGCATATACATTCGTTTCCCCAATGCACCACCCGGATGGAATTTTGCAAAGTCGGCAGAAGAAAAACCCCTAAGTTTCAGCAAGCTTATTGCAACTGCATCGCCCATAACAAGTTGTGCGGTTGTACTACTTGTTGGCGCAAGATTATTAGGACACGCCTCCTTTTCAACTGTAACATTTAAAATGGAGTCGGCTTGCCGTGCAAGAAAAGAGTTTGTGTTTCCAACTAAGGCAATTATTCTATTTCTGCGAGCCTTAAGCAATGGTATAAGTACTTTTATTTCGGGAGTTTCGCCACTTTTTGAGATAGCAATTAATATATCGTCCTTTGTTACAATACCCAAATCGCCATGAATTGCGTCGGCAGCATGTAAAAAAACTGAAGGCGTGCCGGTTGAATTAAATGTTGCAACAATTTTTTGCGCAATATTTGCACTTTTCCCAATTCCTGTAACAATTACCCGTCCGTGCGATTCAAAAATTAGTTTTACTGAATTTATAAAATCATCATTAATATAATTTATCAGCTTTTTTACAGCTTTACACTCGTCATTTATGACTGAAATTGCTGAATTCCGTATTTTATCTTTTATATCCAATTATTTTTTGTTAAAATTGTGAATTAAAAATTTATTATTATTACATTTGTATCTAAACTTTCAGACAAGCTATTAATAATTATTTTTGTCTAATGTTTTTTTAATAAAATAAAACTGTAATTTTACTACAAAGATATATTTTATCTATCAAACTGATGGGAACTAAATACGATAATAACGAAGCACGCAAAATACTAAAGACATTTTTTGGATTTTCGAGCTTTAAAGGTGAGCAGGAAAAAATTATCCAAAACGTGATGGATAATAAGGATACATTTGTTGTGATGCCCACAGGTGGTGGAAAATCGCTTTGCTATCAATTACCCGCTTTGTTAAAAAAGGGTACTGCCATAGTGGTTTCGCCGTTAATTGCTTTGATGAAGAATCAGGTTGACATGATTCGTAATTTTGGCACACAAGAAGGGATAGCACATGTTATGAATTCATCATTATCAAAGGCTGAAATGAATTTGGTAAGGGAAGATCTTACAAAAGGTAAGACAAAATTACTGTACATGGCTCCTGAATCCTTAACAAAAGAAGATAATATTAATTTTCTGAAAAATATTAATATTTCATTTTTTGCTGTTGACGAAGCCCACTGCATTTCGGAATGGGGGCACGATTTCAGACCTGTTTACAGAAAATTAAGACCTATTATAAACTCTATTAGCCCGAGCCTTTCCACAATTGCATTAACGGCAACGGCAACTTTAAAAGTACAAGAAGATATTCTAAAAAATCTTGAAATATCTGATGCTGATGTTTTTAAAGACTCTTTTGACAGAGCCAACTTGTATTACGAAGTTCGCCCAAAAACTAAAGATGTAATAAAAGACATCATTAAATATATTAAAACACAACCAAATAAATCAGGTATTGTATATTGCTTAAGCAGAAAAAAGGTAGAGGAAATTGCTGAATCGCTTGTTGTTAACGGAATAAAAGCCCTGCCTTATCACGCAGGACTGGATGCTGCCACACGAAAAAATAATCAAGATATGTTCCTAATGGAAGATGTGAATGTTATTGTAGCCACAATTGCCTTTGGGATGGGCATCGACAAACCTGACATAAGGTTTGTAATACATCACGACATACCCAAAAGTATTGAAGGCTATTATCAGGAAACCGGTAGAGGTGGCCGTGATGGAAGAGAAGGTAATTGCATTACTTTTTATAGTTATGATGATATTCAAAAGCTCGAAAAGTTTATGAAAGATAAGCCGGTGGCAGAACAGGAAATTGCTAAGGAGCTCCTATTTGAAACTGTTACCTATGCTGAGTCGTCAGTATGCAGACATAAGCTATTACTTCATTATTTTGGTGAGGTTTACTATAAAGAAAATTGTGGTTCGTGTGATAATTGTTTAAATCCAAAAGAAAAGTTTGAAGGCAAAGATGACATACATCTGTTATTAAAAACTATATTAGAACTTAAAGAACAGTATAAAGCTAAGTTAATTGGTGAAGTTATTGCCGGTAAAAAGAGTGGTGATGTTAAGTCGATTAAACTTGACCAGACTGCCGTTTTTGGGAAAGGTAGTGAACATGATGATAAATATTGGGTTATGGTTATACGCCAAGCACTTATAAACCGACTTTGCGAAAAAGAAATTGAAAATTATGGAATTATTAAGATTAACGATAAAGGAAATGAATTTATCAAAAAGCCTTACAGCATATTAATTGCTAAAGATCATGATTATCAACATAATGACGATGATGATATTATACTTAAAGCCGGCGGGCAGCGGCAAGGTGGGTCAGATGCCATTCTTTTTGCGTTATTAAAAGATTTACGAAAAGAGATTTCGAGAGAAGAAAACCTACCCCCATTTGTAATTTTTCAAGATCCTTCTTTGGAAGATATGACTATTCAGTATCCGATTACCGAGGAAGAACTGAGGCAAATTTCTGGAGTTGGTGTAGGAAAAGCGGCTAAATATGGCACTCCATTTTTGGAACTCATTACCGATTATGTTGAGGAAAATGAAATTACCCGACCAAATGATATGGTGATTAAATCTGTGGTAAATAAATCAGGGTTAAAAGTTTATATCATTCAAAGTATCGACCGTAAACTCCCCTTGGATGACATAGCCTATGGCAAAAACCTGACTTTAAGTGAACTGCTTAAAGAAATTGAACATATTGTTTCATCAGGGACTAAACTTGACATAAGCTATTATATTGATAATAAGGTTGATGAATATCATCAGGAAGAAATATATGATTACTTTTTGGAAGCAGAAACCGATTCGGTACAAGATGCACTCGACGAATTAGGTGAGGCAGAGTTTAACGAAGAAGAGGTGAGACTAATGCGAATTAAATTTATTTCTGAAATAGGTAACTGATACCATTGTAATAATAGTCCACCCATCCCCGAAATATTATGCAATTCTGCAAATTAAATATTAACAAGCTAAATACAATTAACTTACTTATTTTATTGGTGCTTATCTTTGTGTTGTCTTCTTGCTATCACGAAAATAAAAGTAATGTTCCGATTCCCGAAAAGCTATTGTCAAAAAAAGAGATGGCTGAAATATTAACCGAAATACAAATCACCGAAGCCGGATTTAGCGTTAATGTTAACCGCAAGTTTGCAAAAAAACTTAAACCCGAGTATTACAGTAAAATACTTAGCGATCATTCTGTAACAATGCACCAGTTTAAAGAAAATCTTAACTATTTCTATCAATCGCCGAAAATAATGGAAAATATATACGAAACTGTGTTAGCCAATTTGAGTAAGATTAAAAGCAGTATTGCTGTTGAAAAAAAAGAGTTTGAGAAACAAAAAATAGTTGACAGTATTACACGATTACACGATAGCACAAAACTTATTGTTGCTGATAGTTTATCTAAAACAACAATGAAATAGCAAAAATATTCCGGTGTATTAAATTAATCACACCGAAAGAAACGATTGTTTTACATTTGCATTACTTTGTAAAGATAGCAACTCTGGCTTCTGTATCAATACCATCACTTAGTGAAAAATCAAATTCAAGCTTACCGCTATTAATAAAACTACCCGAACCGTTAACCGAATAACTATCACCAAGCGACTGAGTGTCGATAGATACCGAGTTGCCTACAACCAAACCTACTGCAGTACGATTTAAGTCGGCAAAATTATTTAATAATATTTCAGCTGAATTAGAAGGATTTGCAGTAATTGTAACCGTATAGTTTAATCTGGCATTTTGATCGTTAACACTCCATGTACCAATGTATTTTTCATTGTCAACAGACGAATTGTCGGGGGTTGTGGCACATGATTGCATTATAAATATGCTCAGTATTAAAACGTAGAAAATCATTTTATTCTTCATAATTTAAATGTGTGTTTATTAATAACTGAGATACGTGTTGTTGCAATTACTCCTTTATCTGATGCTATTTTTGCAATATAATAGCCGCTCTCCAATTTATCAACCATAAATCTTATTTGCACATATCCCTTTTGATATTGGGTAGGAACGGAGGTAAAGACTTTGTTACCGAGAATATTATAAATAGCAAGATATAGGATTGCCTTATCATTTAAGTAGCATTCAGCTGTACCAGCATCCGCAATAGGATTTGGAAATATCTGCAATTTTCTTTTACTAAGGCTAACTTCATTAGTTCCTACAAGCGTTCCACCTGCGGCAATAACAGCATTATTTATGTTTTCTTCGGTTGGATACCAAACATATTGTTCTGCAATATTATGATCAGGGGTGATAACAATAACAGTTGGATACGATTGAATATCATAGTCAGTATAAACAATATTGCCACCGCCCTCGCTGCCACTTGCTGATGGGAAAGTTAGACCAAATACCGAGTCAAAATTCATAACGCCCTCGTTATCGTTGCCCCAGTTAATGCCCATAAAATAAACATTGCCTTCGTTATATCCAAAATCCTCATAACTTGCTTGAAAATCAGGTGCATAGTCCTGACATGGGCCACATGTTGTTGAAAAAAAGTCAATCACAACTATCTTACTCGAATCGTCAAGTAATGGAAATAGCCAAATAGGTTCACCATAAGTTGTTTTAACCTGAAAATTCACCGCTTCTGTTAATGTTGTTTGAGCCATTGCTTCGCCCAAAATTAAAATACTTAAAATAAAAAATGCAAGTCGCTTCATAATAATTTATATAGTTAGTCTTTGCAAGAAAACGCCAAATACTGCGTTATTATCGTTTTTGAATCAGTCATTTTCAATTCAAAGACTTCGAAAGACTTGAAAATGATGAATTTTCTTGCAGGCACAAGTTAATAACGGATGCTAAATTATTTATTTTTTTCAATAGCACTATAGATATTATCTGCCAAACTGCTTGCTCCTATCCTAAAGTGCTTATTTGCAAGCCATTTATCGCCTAATATTTCTACCACCAATATGTAATACACAATGGCTTCATCCGGAGTGCGAATGCCACCTGCCGGTTTAATACCAATCATATTTCCTGTTTTTTCGTAATACTCTTTTATAGTATCAAGCATTATTAAAAATGCTTCGGGAGTAGCAGCCGGTTCAACTTTACCTGTTGAAGTTTTAATAAAATCGCCACCTGCAAGTATTGATAATTCGCTAGCTTGCCTTATAAGACAAACAGTTTTTAGTTCGCCTGTTTCCAAGATGACTTTAAGGTGAGTATTACCACAGACTCTTTTAATGGCTTTCACTTCTTCAAAAACGTAGTTGCTATTTCCCTCTATTAATTTACCGCGCGAAATTACCATATCAATTTCATCAGCACCGTTTGCAATCGCATCCTCAACTTCAAGCACTCTTACCGACAAAGGTGACTGACCACTGGGGAATGCCCCGGCTACGCATGCAACATTTACATTAAAAGGCTTAAGTAAACTGCTCGCAAGACCTGCAAATATAGGATATACACATACTGCAGCAACATTTGAAATACCTTTTTTATCATCTTTAAATGATATAGATTTACTACAAAGTTCGGTTATTTTTCTTGTTGTGTCGTCACCATTAAGAGTTGTTAAGTCAATAAAACTCAATATTTGTTTCAGCATTTTTTGTTTGTTAACTTTCTTTAACCCCTCACTCACTATTTTATCTACTCTTTCAGAAAGCTCACTTAGGGTGTAGTTGTAATTTTTGAAACTTTGCATAATATTTTTTTTGCAAAAATAATAATAGATTGCTTCGTTAACACACTTCAATGTATAACCTTAAACCCGCAAGCATCTTTTACTGCAAACATGCTTGCGGATTTAAAGTATAACAAAATCAACTAACTATTATTGGCTTTTGTATTTATTGTTGATTAGTGATATTAAATATACGAAAACGTAATATTATCCGATATCGTATATTCATTTTCATAATGTATTGTTAATAGATTTACTATGTATAAAAAATAACAAATTTTATTTCATTATGTATCAATGTGTTAACAAATTTATTAACAATACTACATCACTATGGCACATCAATTGCAGTAAAATGGGTAACGATAAAAAATGTATAGCATTAATTTAAAAAAAAACATAGAAAAAAAAGTTGTACGTCAAAAGTACTTCAAATGCGATAGATGTGGTTACATCACAATTGTTAGAGATTCCACATGCCCAATTTGCGCAAAAGACGGTTTAAAATTAAAAATGAAATAAATATACCTGCTATGGAAATTAATAATAACTATTCTTGTGAACAAATTGAATCCGATGGTTTAATTGAAAGAAAAGTAAAAGATATACAATCGAGTATCTACACAAAAGATCAAAAAGTTTACTTTTTTGAGCCTATTGAAAAAGACAGGTTCAGATTGTATTCAATAATTAATGAACGATCCTTTTTCCTTTAACCGGATTTAATATCCAACAGAAGCCCGCCAAAAAACCTTGTACCGTACCGGATGCGAGGTTTTTTTATGTACTATACTTAAAAATAAGCCTACTTTTACAAAGATGATTTGTTTTCCAAATGTAAAGATTAATCTCGGGTTATCCATTACAAAAAGAACGTTAGGATGGGATGCATAATAGTGAAACATGTATTGTGCCAATTCCATTGTACGACGTACTTGAAATACCACTCACAGCAGCTATGGCTACACTTGCGTTGCTTTTTTCTGCACTATACCAATTCTTGATGTACTCTTTGTTTTTTCATTAAAAACATGCTTGCAGATTTAAGGTATAATATGTAATTTGCAAAATTTTAAATAATCATTAAGATAATAATGAAAAAGATAACATTAATAACCGGTGCCACCAGTGGAATAGGGTGCTCATGTGCATATGTATTTGCTAAAAACAAACATGATTTAATAATAACCGGCAGGAGAAAAGACCGCCTTCAAGAAATATCAAAAGATTTGAGATTAAAGTACAATATTAATGTACTCCCGCTTGCGTTTGATGTTAGAAATAAAGATGAAGTAAAAAAGGCGATAAGTACGATACCCAATGACTGGAATGACATTAGGATTTTGATAAATAATGCGGGGCTGGCCGTTGGGTTAAATACCATTCAGGATGGCGACATTGATGATTGGGAAAGAATGATTGACACTAATATAAAAGGACTGTTATATGTTTCAAGAGCCGTTTTGCCGTTGATGATAAAACAAAACGGTGGTCATGTTATTAATTTGGGATCGATTGCCGGAAAAGAAGTTTACCCAAACGGAAACGTATATTGTGCTACAAAACACGCTGTTGACGCTCTATCAAAGGCAATGCGAATAGACATGGTAAAACACAATATAAAAGTAACACAAATTGCTCCCGGTGCAATTGAAACAGAGTTTTCAATTGTACGGTTTAAAGGCGATAAGGATAAAGCAGATAGCGTTTATCGGGGATTCAGCCCACTCCTTCCTGATGATGTTGCCAATGTGATTTATTATACAACAACGTTGCCCCCACATGTAAATATAAACGACTTAGTACTAATGCCAACAGCACAGGC
>CAZGWS010000003.1:0-42428 GCA_964528805.1 uncultured Lentimicrobiaceae bacterium
CTAAATGAAAAAATTAATTCTCATCTCATTAGTAACAATAATTTCAGTTCATAATTACGGACAGTCTTATCATCCTTTGCCTGATTCAAACGCAAAATGGTGCATCGAATATAATAATCATGTTATTCCCCCACCTATTTGGTGGTACACAAATTACTGGGAAACATATTATTCGGGAGACACAACAATATTGAATCAGGAATATAAAAAAATAGAGAAGACAGTATATGATATCTTCTGTTTAAATACGATAATCAGCGGACCTGATTATATTGGTGCTATTAGAGACGACATAATTCAAAAAAAAGTATTCTATATTCCACCTGAGGATTCAGTAGAAAAGTTAATTTATGACTTTAATTTAGAAGTTGGCGACACTCTGATTAGTTATTTGAATTTTAACCAACCATTAATTGTTAGCATCGTTGACTCTATTTTAATAAACGATGAGTATCATAAAAGAATTCAATTCCCATATGATGAAGCGGAAATAATTGAAGGAATTGGCAGTAGAACAGGACTCATTGAAGATTTAGTGGCTTTTGAAGGAGGCAGTTACTTATGTGCGTTATATATTGACACCACATTTATATTCCCGGATTATCCTTGTAACCTGTCTTCAACAGACACTTGTTTAACATTAAACGTTGAGTCTCAATTCAAAGATTCAGAATTTTCAATCTTTCCTAACCCTGCTAAAGATCAATTTCAAATTAATATTTCTACTGAAATACTTTTACACCATCCACGAATAGAGATATTTTCAATTACAGGAAAAATTTATAAAAATGAAGTGCTGACAAATGAAATAACGCAAATTAATTCAAATGACTTTACATCCGGGATTTACATAATAAAAGTTTTTACCGACAAAAAACTAAATCAGGTAAAAAAATTAATTATTGAAAAATAAAACTCTGTAACCAACGGCAGACCATTGCCCATACTCGGTTTGCAGTTAGCAAGAAAAATAATTAGCAATATAAACATTAAAGTTATCGTCAAACAATACGCAATAAATGGCTACAGACAATATTTGGAAACTGCAAGAAACAAGCTTTAGAAACATCCATATCAAAAAAAATTGTACTTTTGAATAAAATCTATTAACATGGTCTTACAGATAAAGAAAATTTCATTTATGCAAGGATTCCTAAGAATTCAGAACATAGCACTACACACCAAAATAAAATTCGGATTATTGATATGAGCAAAACTATAGCTGTAACAAACCAAAAGGGTGGTGTTGGAAAAACAACAACTTCTATTAATCTATCAGCCTGTTTGGCGATACTTGAATACAAAACATTACTTGTAGATGCTGATCCTCAGGCTAATGCCACTTCTGGAATTGGCTTCGATCCAAAAAATACACAAGCCAGCATATACGAGTGTATTATTGATGGTCTTAACATAGAAAGTGTAATATTACCCACAAAAACTCCAAACCTTGATTTATTACCGGCTCATATCGACCTTGTAGGTGCCGAAATAGAGATAATAAATTTACCCGACAGAGAAAAACTGATGAGTGGAACCTTGGATAAAATAAAATCGAAATACGATTTTATTATTATTGATTGTTCACCATCTTTGGGTCTTATTACAGTCAATGCACTTACTGCTGCCGATTCGGTAATTATTCCTGTACAATGCGAATATTTCGCACTCGAAGGTTTAGGTAAATTGCTTAATACCATAAAGATAGTTCAAACACGCCTAAATAAAGACTTAGATATTGAAGGAATATTGCTTACAATGTTCGACTCACGTTTACGACTATCAAAGCAAGTGGTGGAGGAAGTAAAAACACATTTTCAGCAAATGGTGTTTAATACAATAATTAATAGAAATACTAAACTTGGGGAAGCTCCGAGTTATGGAGATTCGATAATTATGTACGATGCAAATAGTACCGGTGCGATAAACTACCTAAATTTAGCTCGCGAACTTTTGCAAAATAATAATATGACAGTATTGAATAACTCAGATAAAATATTAAATGAGTAACAAAGGAAAAAAGAAAGCATTGGGTAGAGGTCTTGATTCAATATTGTCAAGTCCGCATACCGATATAACCTCAGAAGATATTTCCGGCAAATTTGTAGCCGGTGCCATTGCTGAAATCGATATAACTAAAATAGAGACAAACCCATTTCAGCCACGTACTAACTTTGATGAAATGATGCTCAGAGAACTGTCTGATTCCATTAAGGTTCAGGGTGTAATACAACCTATTACTGTTAGGAAAATGGGATATGGTAAATATCAGATTATTGCCGGTGAACGCCGTTACCGTGCTTCTCAAATGGCAGGATTATTGAAAATACCAACATTTATTCGTATAGCCAACGACGAAGAAATGCTTGAACTGGCGTTGATAGAAAATATTCATCGCGAAAACTTAAACGCATTAGAAATTGCAATCAGCTATCAGCGCCTTATTGATGAAATAAATTTGACACAAGAAAAATTAAGCGAGAGGCTTGGAAAAAGCAGATCGTCTATCGCTAACTTTTTAAGACTTCTTAAGTTACCTCCTATCATTCAGGTTGCTTTACGCGATGGTAATATCAGCATGGGACATGCACGAGCATTAATATCGTTAGAAAATGTTAAAATTCAGGAAAAATATCTAAAGATTATTCTAAGCAAAAACCTAAATGTAAGGCAAACCGAAGAACTCGTAAGATGCACATCATCAGTACAAAAGCAAGGTAAAAATAAAATACAAATCGCAATACCTGATAAATTTAAAGAAGTTACAGCACAGCTTAGCGTAAAATTAGGTGCTAAAGTTAAACTAAAAAGAAACAATATTGGTGTTGGGTCAATCGTTATCAGCTTTAAAAATGATGAAGATCTAAATAAGATTATTTCATTGATTAATGACTAACAGCAGCCTTGTTTTGAAATATCTATCTAACATAGTGTTTTGGCATGTGATTACTTTAACTGTATTTGTTTGTTTTACAAATAGTGTCATAGCTCAGAGTAACAATGAAGCAGATACCACCGTTATATTGCATTCGCCAAAGAAAGCCACATATCTTGCTTTGATTCCTGGATTAGGTCAGATTTATAATAAAAAATACTGGAAACTGCCAATTGTTTATGCCGGGTTTGCCGCAACAGGCTATTTCGCCATTACAAACAGAACTGAATATCTTAAATTTAATGATGCATATATTTGCAGAGCAGATGGTTATCAAAATAGCCTCATCACTACTTACGATCCTTCAACTGGAGCATTTGTTACTAGCGTAAATGATTTAAAATGCAGCGACTTATCCAGAAAATATAATGCCGACCAGCTTAAATCGTTTCGTGATTATTATCGGCGGAATATGGAACTGTCGTACATAGTGATGGGAGCCTGGTACGTTCTTCAGATACTCGACGCAGCTGTGGATGCACATCTTTATTACTGGGAAGTAAATGATGATATATCGCTAATGATTGAACCAACAATACTACAAATACCAACACAATCGCAACAAATATTACCGGTGGTTGGCAAAATTAGACGCAGTGGCTTAAAAATAACAGTTAGTTTTTAACAGATACTATTGTAAATCATATTATTATGAATATCATTATTTCAGGCTACGGTCGTATGGGTAAAGAAGTTGAGAAAATTTGTCTAAGCAGAAATCATAAAATAATTGCAAAAATTGATACTACTAACGATTGGAATCAGCTATCATCTATTGATTATACAAAATCTGTAGTAATTGATTTTAGCATACCTAGTGTAGCAATAAATAACTATTTAGTATGCTTTAAATTAGGCATACCGGTTGTTACCGGAACTACCGGGTGGTATGATAAATTTGATTACGTTATACAGCAATGCACAAAGCAAAACTGTACTTTTTTCTATGCACGAAATTTTAGTATTGGCGTTAATATTTTTTTAAAGGCAAGTACATATTTAGCAAGACTAATGGCAGGTTTCAACAATTATAACGTACACATTAACGAAACACATCACACACACAAAGTTGATTCTCCAAGCGGTACTGCCATTGCTATTGCCGATAACATAATAAACCTAATACCCACACTTGATGGGTGGTCGCTTAACAATGATAAAGATAAAAGTAGTTTGCCCATATATGCGTATCGCAAAGGCGAAGTAACAGGTAAGCACCAAATAGTTTACGAATCACATGAAGATAAAATAATATTACAACACGAGGCAAAAAATAGATCAGGCTTCGCTTTGGGAGCAGTATTGGCTGCCGAATTTATTATTGGAAAACATGGCGTATTCACTATGGATGATTTACTAAAAACTATTGTATAATATGAAGATAATTACAACACTATCTCTGCTGGCAGTACTATTAGCATCATGCAACACATCTAAAAAAATAGTAGAGAAAAAAAATGCCGATATGGATAATATTTGTAATTCGATGACATTTAACAGCCAACCTGTTAGTAAATTATCATCAGATTATTATACAATTGACACACTCTTTATTGTTGATAATTGTTTAAACATGTGGGTTAGTTATAGTGGTGGTTGCGGTAACGCTGATTTTAAACTTTACTATACTGATAGGATGGTTACATCTATGCCACCTAAAACAACATTGCGACTTCAACTTACCGATAATGACCCATGTAGAGCTATTATTCAACAAAAACTTTATTTTAATATAAGCTTCTTTGACGATTATGCCAAAAAGACCGGAATTCTATTGAAATTTGCAGGTAGCAACAAAAGTATATTGTATAAAAAATAACATTAGTACGGTAACCGACAAAAAATGAACTTTACAAATGAATGACCCTAATTTTTCTTATTTTTGCATCCTAATAAGTTTAAGTAAATTTAACATCAAAAAAGGTTAAAATCAAGTACTTTGCAAACGCTTATTTTTAAATATAATACTTATGATTGAATTAATATTGTTATTGCCATTATCGTTTTCAATACCTACAATATTTGCATGGCAACTTTTTGAAAAAGCCGGTCGAAAAGGTTGGCAAACACTTATTCCATACTACAATTTATTTATATTTTTAAAGATAATAAAGAAACCAGATTGGTGGATGTTGTTACTATTTTTCCCATTTCTAAACGTATTTATCTTTATGCTAATGCTAGTTGAGCTTGTTAAATGCTATAATAAATTCTCACTCGGCGAACAATTTTTGGCTGTTGTATTACCTTTTGTTTATCTCCCATATTTAGGGCTTAAAGCTGATGAAGTGTATGTTAACCCTAATGACAGACCTATAATAAAAAAGTCGTTTACACGAGAATGGGTAGATGCTATCATTTTTGCCGTTGTGGCTGCTACAATTATCCGCACATTTTTGCTCGAGGCATATACAATTCCTACATCCTCAATGGAAAAGTCGCTACTGGTAGGTGATTATTTATTTGTAAGTAAAATAACTTACGGCCCAAAAGTCCCAAATACCCCATTGTCGTTTCCATTTGTGCATCATACATTACCCTTTACTAAAAACATAAAGTCGTATGTTGAGTGGATTGAGCTTCCTTACATGCGCTTTGCCGGATTATCAAAAGTTAAGCATAACGATGCGGTAGTGTTTAATTATCCTGCCGGAGATACAGTTTCAACACGATTCCAAAGTAATGCCAGCTATTACAGTCTTATTAAAGACTATGGTCGAAAAAGAGTGTGGACCGACAAACGTAACTTTGGTGATATCATTGCAAGACCTGTTGACAAACGTGAAAATTTCGTAAAAAGATGTATCGGATTGCCTGGAGATACGCTCAGTATTGTTAATAGACAAGTATATCTTGATGGTGTTAAGGCTGTTAATCCAATAAACTTGCAATATGAATATCTTGTAACAACAAATGGAATGAGCATAAACCCTAAGATACTTGATAGGTTAAATATTACTGAAGCTACTCGTGGTAACAGACCCGGACAATTTGAATTTATGCTTACCGGTGAAGCAAAAAACGCACTCAAAAAACTATCTATTGTAAAAAGCGTTGAAGTAGCAAACGAGAATGCAGGTGTATGGAGACCTGAGATTTTCCCCTTTGATAGTGCATATAGATGGAACAGAGATAATTTTGGTCCCGTTTACATTCCAAAGAAAGGCGTACCAATAAACTTAACTATTAAAAATCTTCCAATCTACAAACGATTGATAGAAACATATGAGGGTAATAAACTTAAAGTAGTAAATGGAAAAGTACTTATAAATGGCAAATCAACAACTACTTATACGCCTAAATATAATTATTATTGGATGATGGGCGATAACAGAGATAACTCTGCCGACTCACGTTATTGGGGTTTTGTACCCGAAAATCATATTGTTGGACGTGCAGAGTTTATTTGGCTGTCATTAGATAAAAACAAATCACTTTTTGATGGCAAGATAAGGTGGAATAGATTATTTAGCATTGTAAAATGATAGCTAATATCCATATAATCTTATTTTCTATTTCATTTTTAACTAATTTCGTAGTAGAAAACTAAAATATGAGCGAGGATAACGAATGGATTGATGACAATGAAATTGTTGAACTGATTAACAGGTTTGATTCCATGCTTGCTAAAGATTTGCATTATTTTTTTGATGTTGCTGAATTTGAAGCTATAATAGATTACTTTCTTGATTTTCAGATAGTTGAAAAGGCTAAAATTGCCATAGAATCAGCTGTTCAGCAGCACCCTTCATATTTGGGATTTAGCCTTAAAAGTGCTAAATTGTCTGCCTTAAATGGCGATTATTACGATGCTTTGGAACAACTTAATCATATTGAGTTAATTGATCCGGCAAATGACGAGCTGTATTACTCCAAAGGTGAAATATATAGCATGATGGGAAAACACGAACTTGCCATCGAAGAGTACAAAAAAGCAATTTTATACTCCGAAACACCCGAGGATATATATTCAATAATTGCATTTGAGTACGAAAACATGGATGATTACCCCAATGCCATACTAAGCCTAAAAAATGCACTGCAACTTAAACCAAATTCGGAGAATATTATACATGAAATAGCTTTTTTCTTCGATATTACAAACCGTGAGGAGGAAGCAATCGACTTTTTTAATAACTTCCTAAATGTAAACCCATTCTCGAAGGTGGCATGGTTTAACCTTGGCATTTTTTACAATCAGCTTGAATTATACGAAAAAGCAATTGAAGCATACGAATACACACTTGCAATAGATGAGGAATACTCTTCAGCTTACTTTAACATAGCTAACTCGTTATCAGGTCTTAAAAAATATATTGAATCAATAGAGTATTATAAAAAAACTTTTCTTTACGAACCACCGGAAGCCGTAACATATTATTACATAGGTGAATCGTATGAAAAACTTAATGACATTAAAAATGCAATTCACTACTTTAGAAAAGCTATTGAACTTGATGAAAAATTTCCTGATTCATGGGCAGGACTTGGTAGGTTGTTTGATGCACAAGATAGTTTTGATGTTGCTATAAGCTATTATAAAAAGGCCATTGATTTAGTACCCCTAAATACTGATTTCAAGTTTGAACTTGGGGTTATTTATCTTAAAGTTGGCGATGCTGAAAAATCTGCTACACTATTCTCTGATATTACTAAAGAGGATGACGCTAATGTTGAAGCTTGGATAAATTTATCATCATGTGCGTTAACATTAGATAATATAAAACTTGCTATCTCAATAATTGAAGAAGCTATTAATAAAAATAAAGACAGTGCCTTACTTTGGTATCGCCTTGCCGGATATATGTATATTAATGGTAAGATACAGCAAGCATATTTTTATATCGAAACAGCACTAAAGCTTAATTATGTGCAACATACCGAGCTTGTAGAATTAATTCCAAATATTTTAAATGAAAGTAGGTTTATAGAATTATTAGGAGTTTACAAAAACTAATTGTCAATAAATTTATATTTTGAATCATCAAGCTTAAAATATTCTTTATTAAGCGAGGATACATTAAATATTTCCCATCGTCTAAACAAATACTGTTTTGGCTGTAGAATTAATTTATTATCATTATAATCCATATCCTCGTCAGTACAGATGGTTATAGTTTTATTATTCGTATTACACGATGAAAGAAGCATTGTTTCTATAGGATAGGACCAGTTTGGATTATACTTTAATGAGTCTTTACTTACAATAAACTTAGACCCCGGTAATGTCTCTGCAATTTTAATTTTATCTTTAATTTCATTCAATCTATTTGTATAAACATTACTTTCTAACCAAATTCCGCTTATTCCTATACAGATGGCAATTACAGCAATACCTGTAAAAATCATCTTTTTCATGCTATTATTATTATTTACAAGATATCTGACAAATGGATATGCAACAATAAAAGATAGTGGAAAATATACTTGCTCTTGGTATCGCGAGTGTATGAAACCAAAATAGGAAATATTTATTATTGTTATAGTGCCGGCAGTTGCTATTGCAAGTATCACAGCCCGCAAATAGTTTCGTTTTATTACCAAATAAACTAAGGTTATTAGCTCAATAACTATCAGCAACTTATAGTATTTATACATAAAACCGGTAAGATTTTTTATGTAATTGAGACTGTAATGTGCATTAAACAAATTAGCAATAAAAGCATTTGTTTTCCCAATCTCGTATTCACTTGCAGTAAATTTCTTAAAAATAAAGATTCCAATTATCATTACAATTATAACAATGTACTTTATGCTGATTATTTGTTTTGTATCAATCATGTTTAGTGCTGTTACAAATAGAATAAGGATGGTGGAGTAAGGATGACCTGTAAGAATAAAAAATGCAAGCACAATTAGAGTTATCAAGTGATCTTTCTTATCGGGATAGTTTAAAATTACAGAAAACAACACTAATAACCCGGCGCAATAATACAACTCAAACATTGGTACAAAGAAACCGCTTCTAATCCCGATAGTCAATAGCATCAGCAGTAATATGCCGGCTTGTTTATCTTTGTAATGATATCTTGCAAGTAGAAAAATAATATAAAAAAACAGGACATGCCCTATTGAATACAAGTAAAGTACATACTTTAATTCAAGACCCAACTTTACACCGATAAGAGGAAGTAACTGTGAGAAAATTAATATAAACCTGTTGTGTTCAACCCTAAAGGTTTCGTTATTAATAACTTGAAATATGTAGTAACCTGAGTCGGCAAGCAGCCTTTGTTGGAATAAAATAATGGAAAAACCTCCCAAAACAAAAAATAGTAAATGAACAAATATGTCATTTCTATTTATTATATGGGCTAACTTATTCATATGTTAAAGATTATGCTGTGATAGAGTAATAGAAAAGTAACAAATTAAAACGAGTAAGTTTATTAATCATTCATGCACAGATATCTTTTTCTTTAGTTTAACAGCTTAGCCTTACGTTTACGATCGGTTTCATTTAGTAATATTTTCCTCAGTCTGAGCGATCGAGGTGTGATTTCGAGATACTCATCAGGGCGGATAACTTCCATATATTCTTCAAGTGAAAATTTAATTGGAGGAGGAACAAGAACTTTGTCATCAGATCCTGAGGAGCGCATATTTGACAGTTTCTTCGTTTTGTTAACATTCACCACCATATCTTTGCTGCGAGTATTTTCGCCAATTACCTGTCCGGCATAAACTTCCACGTTTGTGTTGATGTAAAATTTACCTCTATCAATGAGTTTAAAAATCGCAAATGGTATAGCTGTGCCGGTTTCCATTGATATAAGGGCTCCATTATTACGAGTTCTGATTTCACCTTTATAAGGTTCAAATTTTTCAAAGCGATGAGCTATTATTGCTTCCCCCTCTGTGGAAGTTAAAACAACATTTCGCAGACCAATAATACCTCGTGAGGGAATATTAAACTCTAAAATTATTCTATCATTTTTAGTTTCCATATTTAAAAATTCACCTTTACGCAGGGTAACAATATCAATCACTTTTCCTGAGAAATTTTCAGGTACCAGAACGGTAAGACTTTCTATAGGTTCATGTTTTACACCATCAATCTCTTTAATGATAACTTTTGGTTGTCCAAGTTGAAACTCATAACCTTCACGCCTCATTGTTTCCACAAGTATTGACAAATGAAGGATACCTCTTCCAAACACCTGATACGAATCGGATGAATCGGTTTCTTTAACTTTAAGAGCCAGGTTTTTCTCTGTTTCATGAAATAGCCTATCCCGTAAATGCCTTGATGTTACGTACTTACCTTCCTTACCAAAAAATGGTGAGTTATTAATTGTAAACAACATGCTCATTGTAGGCTCATCAATATTTATTGGAGGCAGGCCTTCCGGATTTTCTGCATCAGCAATAGTATCACCAATTTCAAAACCTTCAATACCCATTATGGCAACTATATCACCGGCGTTCACTTCAACCTTACATTTTTCTTTTCCAAGCCCTTCAAATAGATAAAGTTCTTTTATCTTTTGCTTTATAATACTCCCATTTCTTTTTACCAGCGATACATTCATACCAACCTTTAGAGAACCTCTGTAAAGCTTTCCTACTGCTATTCTGCCAACATATGAAGAGTAATCCATAGATGTAATTTGCATTTGGGTAGTGCCTTCAATAAATTTGGCTGGTGGTATATGTTCAATAATCTCATCTAATAAATATGAAACATTATCAGTCGGATTTTGCCAATCTTCAGCCATCCAGCCTTCCTTTGATGATCCGTAAACTACAGGGAAATCCAGTTGTTCTTCTGTTGCACCAAGGTTAAACATTAAATCAAAAACGGCTTCATAAACCTCGTCGGGGCGACAATTAGGCTTGTCAACTTTATTAATTACAACAATTGGTTTCAGTCCTAAATCAATAGCTTTTTGCAGAACAAATCTGGTTTGCGGCATAGGTCCCTCAAAAGCATCCACCAGCAGCAGCACACCATCTGCCATATTTAACACACGTTCAACTTCACCTCCAAAATCAGAGTGTCCGGGTGTGTCAATAATATTAATTTTAACATCTTTATATCTAACTGAAACATTTTTTGAGAGTATTGTTATTCCACGTTCACGCTCAAGATCGTTGCTATCAAGTATAAGTTCGCCTACTTCCTGATTATCTCTAAATAGTTTTACCTGATGAAGCATCCTGTCAACCAGCGTAGTTTTCCCGTGATCAACATGAGCAATTATGGCTATATTCCTAATATTATGCATATTATTATTTTATAAATTTGGGCTGCAAAAGTAATACTTATTTATTTAACTATTTGTACCCCGAAATTATCAAAAAATGAACTATGTTTGTGTTGTTAATATTATTAAAATCTCAGATTATGAAGTATTTGAAAATAAGTAATTATTTGATCCTGATAAGTTTGATAGTCAGCTTAATATCATGTGAAAATTGTATTGAACCAACAGGTACGCTAAAAAATCGAACACTAAAAGTGGAATCATTCTCAAAGTTGAATGTTGATATTCCTGCAAATGTTAAGTTAACGATGGGCGACAGTGTCCTTATTAATATCTCTGCTCCCGAATCAGTTATAAAAAATATTTCAACGTCAGTAAGAAGAGGCAAATTAAATATTGAAGGCAACATCTGCGGAAGCAAAAACAATAAAATTAATATTGAGATAACGACACCAAACATTTCAGCCATAAATATAAGTGGAAGTGCTGACGTTTTCTCTCAAACGCCATTTAAAACTGATAAATTAGTTTTAAATGTTTCTGGGTCAGGTAGTATTCAGCTAAATACCTTCTCCAATAGCATTACTGCTGAAATTAGCGGTTCAGGAGATATTATGCTAAGTGGAACGGCGCAAAAGTTAGGTGTAGAAATTTCAGGCTCCGGATCGTTTAAAGGCTTAGGGTTAAATACATACACTGCAAGCATTAGTATTTCAGGTTCGGGTGATGCAAGTACTACAGTTTTAAATAACCTTAACGCAAAAGTTACCGGAAGTGGGCATATTAATTACTCGGGCGAACCAAAACTAAATGCCAAGGTAACCGGTAGTGGGAATGTAACTAAGATAAATTAGTGTTAAATGCATTATATAAGTAATAAATAATTTCTATTGTCGTTTAAATACAAAATCAACAACATTGTCTGTGAAAAAAATATCATACCCATTAATAATTATCTTCCTTATTTTGTCAAGTTTCGGCTACTCTCAAATTGGAGGAACAACAGGATATCAATTTCTTGAGCAGCCTATTTCTGCACGAATTGCTGCTCTCGGCGGTAATACTGCTGCAATTAACGATAACGATTTGAATATTGGATTCGTAAACCCTTCGCTTATCAGACCGGGAATGGATAACAGTTTGGCTCTTAATTATATACACTTCTTTACCGGCACAAACTACAACAGCATTCAGTATGCAAATACTTTTAATAAAGTTGGCAGTTTTATGGGTACTTTACAATTTATGGACTATGGCAAGATTGATTATGCTGATGAAAATGGTAATTTAGGTGGCACTTTTGGTGCTTACGATATGGCAATTACTATTGGTTGGGGGCGTCAATTAGACTCATTATTTTCTATAGGTGCAGCTGCGAAGATGATTTACTCATCTTATGAGTCTTATCATTCATTTGGAATGGCGGTAGATGTCGCCGGAACATATCAATCAAAATCAGGATGGACGATGTCGCTTGTCGGACGTAATATTGGTGTACAAATAACGCCATATCTTCCCGGAGGCAAAAGAGCTCCTCTGCCTTTCGACCTTCAATATGCAGTTTCAAAACGGCTTGACCATGTGCCATTTAGGTTTTCTTTAATTTATGATCACATTGAGAAGTGGAATTTATCTTATGACGATCCGGCTAATCCATCAAATGGATTTGACCCAATTAGCGGTGATCCCAAATACAAAACAGGGTTTTCTAAATTTGGAGATCAGCTTATGAGACATATTATTTTTGGTACCGAACTTTACATTGGTAAAAATCTAATTCTTAGAGGTGGTTATAATTATCGCCGCAGGCAGGAGATGAAAATTAACGATAAAACTGCTATGGTGGGTTTTAGCTGGGGGTTTGGAATACGTATCTATAAATTTAGAATTAATTATTCGAGGGTAACTTATAGCTTAGCAGGTTCACCTAATTACCTTACAATTGCCTTTAATCTTGACTCTTTTTTGAAAAAATAATTTCTATATTTCATTATTTCATAATATTATTTAATTTAGCTTGAAAATTAAACTTGAAATATGAAAAAAATTATACTGTTAGTTTCTGCACTTTTGATTTTCTGTAGCGTGTACTCACAGGAATATCTTGCCCGAGCTCGTAAGGAAAAAGAGTGGGGTTGTATTAATACCGATGGATCATGGGCAATAAATCCGCAATTTGAACATATTCATGATTTTAGTGAAGGCCTTGCCGCAGTTCGAAAAAACGGCGAATGGGGCTTTGTTAATGCTTCGGGGACGTTTGTTGTAAATCCGCAATTCACTGCTGCTCATGATTTCAATGATGGTTATGCAGCTGTGAGAAAAGAGAAAAAATGGGGATTTATTAATAAAAAAGGCAGCTGGGTAATAAACCCACAGTTTGAAAGTGTAAAAGATTTTGATGATGGTTTAGCAGCCGTAAAATCAGGCGGTGAATGGGGATTTGTAAACTCATCGGGAATCTATGAAATAAATCCACAGTTTAGTAAAGTTAATAATTTTGTTGAAGGAATGTCTTGCGTTCTTAAAGATAAACAGTGGGGATATATAGATAAAAAAGGAACGTGGATAATAAATCCGCAGTTTGATGACGCAATGAGCTTCAAAAGTGGTATGGCTCGCATCCGAAAAGGATCGGATTGGGGAGTAATCGATACAAAAGGAAAATACATCATCAACCCGCAATTTATAAGAATTCTTGAGTTCACAAACGGTATAGCTGCGGTTAGAAAAGGTAAAGAATGGGGCTTTATTGACATAAAAGGTAATTATATTATTAACCCGCAGTTTCAAAATGTACATCCTTTTAGTGATGGATTAGCTGCAGTAAAAAAAGGTAAAGAATGGGGATTTATTAACAACAAAGGCAGTTATAATATAAATCCTCAATTTGTTAATATAGAGGATTTTAATGATGCATTGGCTGCTGCAAGAAAGGGAAAAGATTGGGGCTTTATTGATGAAAAAGGCAAGTGGGTGGTTAATCCACAATACGAAAGAGTGAGGAAGTTTGAAAATGATATGGCGATGGTGAAGAAAAACGGTCAATGGGGCTGGATTAATAAATCGGGGACATATGTAATAAACCCTCAATTTCCAAACGCATTTCCATTTGTGAAAGTTGATAATTAAACATATAATAACAGTTAAGTTCAATGTTTTTACAGCAATTATTACTTACGAACTTTAAAAATTATTCTGAAACAAATCTTGATTTTAGCGATAAGGTGAATTGTTTTGTTGGTAATAATGGGGCAGGCAAAACAAATATACTTGATGCAATTTATTACCTGTCATTCTGCAAAAGCTATTTTAATACGGTTGATTCACAGAATATTAAGCATGATAGTGATTTTTTTGCAATCCATGGAAAATATCAAAATCAGGAAAATAGCTCTGACAAAGTAAGCTGTATCCAAAAAAGAAATCATAAAAAAATATTTAGGTTAAATACAAACACATACAGTCGGCTTGCCGACCACATTGGTACTATTCCACTCGTGATGATTTCACCTTACGATCGTGATTTGATAAACGATGGCAGCGAGTTGCGTCGTAAATATATAAATGGAGTAATATCGCAGTTTGACAAGGTTTATTTGAATGATGTAATTAGCTACAACAAGGTGTTGCTACAGCGGAATGTATTGCTAAAACAAATGTTTGATGCAAGGTTCTTTGACGCTAATGCTTTGGAGATATGGAATAAAAAACTCATTAAACACGGTGAAATAATATTTGAAAAACGTATTGACTTCCTTAACAAATTTAATCCCTTATTTGAAGAATATTATAAGTTTCTTGCCGGCGGCGATGAAAAAGTGAATATTACTTATGAATCACAACTTCACAATAATACTCTTGCTACTTTACTCAAGACTTCGATAGAAAAAGATAAGATAACAAGATACACAACATGTGGAATCCACAAGGACGATTTAATCTTTACCATAAATGGATATCCTGTTAAGAAATTTGCATCACAAGGTCAGCAAAAATCGTTTGTAATAGCAATTAAATTAGCTCAGTTTGAGTTTACAAGACGTGTGAAATCGTTTAAACCTATTCTTCTATTTGATGATATTTTTGATAAACTTGACGATAACAGAGTAACTCAAATCATCCAGCTTGTAAGCGAAAATAACTTTGGACAGGTATTTATTACCGATACTCAGCAACAACGCATTGAGAAAATTTTTAAAATGGTTGATATAGACCACCGTATTTTTAACGTTATTGATGGAAATGTATTGTTAAACAGCCCATTATAAGATGAGAAAGAATAAGTACGATAATAAATTGGGCGATGTCTTACAGCAGCTTTTTGATGCCTACGGGTGGACGGAGAAAATGGATGGTGTACGTATTACCAACTCATGGGAAAGTATCGTAGGTGGCATCTTTGCAAAACACACCACAAACATGTATGTAAAAAATAAAAAATTATTCGTCTTCCTTGACTCATCAATACTTAGAAATGAATTGTATATGGAACGCAGTAAGATTGTTAAAAAATTAAATTCCGCTATCGGCAAAAATGTCATCACCGAAATTGTATTTGGATAGTAGTTGGCAGTTATGTAAAATAACATTTCAAAACCTTTGATAAAGACACATAAAAGAAAACATAACAGACAAAAACATGTTACAAAAAATTGAAGAAGCAATAACTTATCTTAAAAGTAAGATAAGTACAACTTCCAAACCACAGATAGGTATTATTTTGGGGACAGGATTAGGCAGCTTGGTAAACCATATTGATATTACAGAAATCATTGACTATACTGATATTCCAAACTTCCCTGAAGCTACTGTTGAATCACATTCAGGTAAATTGATTTTTGGAACTATGCAAGACAAAAAAGTTGTAGTGATGAGTGGCAGGTTCCACTTTTACGAAGGCTACAGCCTGCAACAGGTTACATTTCCTGTGCGTGTAATGAAGGTGCTTGGAATTACCACTTTGCTGGTATCAAATGCCTGTGGCGGAATTAACCCTGACTTTAAGCCTGCATCTTTAATGATAATTGACGATCACATAAATATGTTGCCTGGAAATCCATTAGTAGGGAAAAATTATTCAAAATTAGGTCCCCGTTTTGTTGACATGAGTTCGCCGTACGATGTCGAACTTATTGTAAAAATGGAAAAAATAGCCAAAAAGCTTCATATTACAATAAACAAAGGCGTTTATGTGGCATGGATTGGTCCAAGTTTAGAGACCAAAGCGGAATATCGTTTTATTAAAATAATGGGTGCCGATGTTGTAGGCATGTCAACGGTGCCGGAGGTAATTGTAGCAGTTCATATGGGTATAAAAGTCGCTGCCGTTTCGGTAGTTACCGACTTATGCGATCCTGATAACCTTAAACCTGTAGTTATTGAAGACATACTTAACAATGCCGCAATTGCTGAGAAAGACCTTATTTTACTTTTTAAAGAGTTGGTTGCGGAGTTGTAAAGATGCAAATATTAGCTATTAAATTAGTTACTATCACACAGTATAATATTTAGCCGCTTATAAATCCCGAAAAGCTGATAACAAATATTTTTTGTACTTTTGTAAGCTTATGATATAAAGTACATGAAAAATAACACCACTTTTACCTTTCCCGGATTATTAGAGAGCACAATTTCCAAATTTGGTATGCGTCCGGCGTATGCTTATGTTGGCGATAAGCCAATAACGTATAATGAGGTTGCTGACAGCATTAAAGCTGTTATCGCTTTACTTGAAAAATTTGATATAAAAAAAGGAGACAAAGTTGGCTTGTTAAGCTCAAATATGCCTCACTGGGGGATTACTTACTTTGCCATTACTTCAATGGGGGCTGTTGTTGTTCCCATGCTACCTGACTTTAGCAAATCAGAAGTAACTAATATCATTAAGCACTCTGAGATGCAGACTATTTTTATTTCTAACAACTTGCTAAAAAAAGTTACTGAAAATGAGGATATTAGTATTGCTAACATTATTGGTATTGAGGATTTTAATTTGATAAAGTCATCTAAAAATATAAAATTCGTCGCCGATGCTGTTCCTGTAGTTACTTACAAAGTTGAAGACTCTGATATGGCTTCTATAATATACACATCCGGTACAACCGGAAAGTCGAAGGGTGTTATGTTATCACACAAAAACATTAGCTTTACAGCTATTAAAAGCCGCATTATTCAGCCTGTTAACGATAAAGACAGATTCTTGTCGGTATTACCTCTGTCGCACAGTTACGAAAATACTTTAGGGCTAATATTGCCTCTACTTGGTGGTGCTTGTGTGTACTACTTAAAAAAGCCACCCACTCCGGCAGTATTATTACCCGCACTAAAGCAAGTACGCCCAACAATAATGCTTACTGTTCCGCTTATTATTGAAAAAATATACAGAGGAAAAGTACTTCATGCTTTTAATGACAAACTGATTACACGTGTTTTGTATAGGATTCCGATTATGCATACAAGATTAAACCGTCTTGCCGGGAAAAAGTTGCTAAGAACCTTTGGAGGAGAGCTGAAATTCTTCGGAATTGGAGGTGCTAAATTAAATAAAGAAGTAGAGAAGTTTCTACTGGAGGCTAAATTTCCATATGCTATTGGCTATGGTTTAACTGAGACGTCTCCCCTACTTGCCGGTGTACAACCCGGAAAAACAAAACTGCAATCTACAGGTCCAAAATTAGAAGGTATTCAACTAAAAATTCATGATGCCGGAAAATACACAGGTGAAGGGGAAATATGGGCAAAAGGACCAAACGTGATGATGGGATATTACAAGGAGCCCGAATTAACCAAGGAGGTATTGACAGAGGATGGTTGGTTTAAAACCGGAGATTTAGGACTGTTTGATGAGAATAACTACCTGTATATCAGAGGAAGAAGCAAGAATGTAATTATTGGAGCAAGTGGCGAAAATATTTTTCCGGAAGATATAGAGTCTATAATTAACAACTTTAAGCATGTAGTTGAGTCGTTGGTAATGCAACAAAAAGGAAAACTTGTAGCTTTAGTTCACTTTAACCGAGAAGAAGTTGAGAACCAATTTAAAAATATTAAAGAGGGGGTTTCGCAAGCTATTGACCAAAAGTACGAAGATCTTAAAAATGAATTAAGGTTATATGTTAATGAAAAAGTTAACAGATTCTCAAAAATTCAAATTGTTGAAATAGTAAAGGATGAATTTGAAAAGACAGCCACAAAAAAGATAAAACGTTTTGTGTATGTGTTAAATAAAAGTATAAAGAAGAAATCGGAATAGACGTAGCTTTAAGAATTTTTAGCAAGCTTACGCAGAATAACCCATTGCTTTAGCGTTTCTCGCGAATCCTGTGCAGGATAGCCAAGCACGGTCTTCCCTGCGCCAATATTATTCATAACGCCCGAACCCGCGCCAATTTTGGCCCCAGGTTGAATTATGGTATGTTCTTTAATTGAAACGCCACCGCCAATCTGTGAACCATCGCCAATAGTAGCCGAGCCGGCAATACCTGTTGTGCCTGCAATAATTACCGATCTACCAATATTGCAATTATGTGCTATCTGAACAAGATTGTCAATTTTAGTACCATCACCAATTATTGTCGAGCTAAACTTACCCCTGTCAATACAAGTGTTTGCACCTACTTCAACACCATTTCCAATTATTACATTACCTATTTGCGGAATTTTAACCAATCCATTACCATCTTCACGAGGGAAATAGCCAAAACCATCAGCACCAATGCTTACATTAATATTAAAAATACAGAATTTGCCTATTTGCGTGCGCTCGCGAATTACCGCCCCCGACCAAAAAATAGTACCCTCGCCAATGGAGCAATCATCTAATATCGTTACGTTGGGGAAAAGTGTTACTGAGTCGCCCAATGTTACATGTGGTCCCACATAACATCCGGCACCAATTTTACAATTATTTCCTATTACAGCAGTACTATGTACAACTGCTGTTTGATGAATATTTCTTTCAAATTTAGGTAAACCCGGATTTAAAAGATTAAGTAATTTATTTATTGCATAATCAGTATTTGTAACTTTAATAAATGCACGATTTTCTCCCGGTAGTATGTCAATTTTTTCATCAACAATAGCTGCACAAGCTTCTGATGTCTCCCAAAGTGAGACAAATTTATGATCAGTAATAAATGTAATATGATTAATATGGGCTTTATCAATTTGCTCAGCACCGGTAATTTTTTGTTTGGTGTTGCCTATTAAATTACCCAAAACCGCATCGTTTATTTCTGTTATTGTGAATGACTTCATATTTTAATTTATTTTTTGCTAATCTAACGCAGATATGTTGCTAAAATTGCTGTTAGAATTAATAATGATGATTACAAAGATAGTTAGCCTGCTACCTATCATATCTCACAATTTATACAAAGTTTATAAGGGCAATAACACTTCTGTTAGCAACTACATATGCTATTGGCATTGTTTTACACAACTACTCAAACTCCGACAATAATTATTCTACTTTTTTTAGTACAATCATTTCATTATGTTTTACCTCCCACAAATTAAATAATGTTTTTAAATTTTCGTAATCCACAACAGGAAAAACCATTTTATTTATTTTGAGTTCTGTTTTAATTTGTAAATTACCACCAATTGACTGATAGTTAATTAGTAAAGATGCTGAGTTGTCGTGAATGGCGACGTTTCTATTTTGTGGCAGGTCTTCAATTTTATATCCATCCGGAATACTTACCGAATACATGTATGTTATTTTGTACGGGTAATTAAACTCTATCGGGAATTTACGTTTTTCGGAAGTTAGTACATTTTTAAATGTTCCGTAAATTGTAAATGGGTTAACATAAAATAGTTTATCATTTTTAATAGAATTAGAAGCAGCAGAATAGTTAACCTGTTCTAAAAGCGGTTTATTAGTATTACTCGTATTCATCATTATTTTATTTGACAGATACAGTAAATCATCCTCATTAACCACATCATTAAAATACGCAGCACTGTCATCTTGCAGCTTTTTTCTTTGAATTGCGGCAGCGTATCCTTTATATCTGAATAGCAGTTTTCCTTTAAGCGAATCGCCATCAACAGATACCGTACTCATCACAAATTTATCAAATATTGCGTCAGTAGTAATAGTTAGAAGTTCCGGATTTTTGGGATCAATTACAAAAGCTTTACAGTCAACAATATCAGCGGGCGGGAAGTTATAACTGCCATCTTTTGTACTTGCATCTAAAAACATGGTCTTCCCATCTACTTTAAGGATGCAGATTACGTGGTTAAACTGACTTATAAATGGATATTTTTCGTTAATTGCTCCATGGTCTCGTGTGCTCACAAGTGCCATAACAGGCTTAAATCCTGCACTTTTTAGAAACCCTGCTAAGAATAAATTAATCTCAGCTGATGAACCCACGGATGCTTCGTAAATATCTTTCATATTTTTTGTGGCGACTGTTCGCCAGCTATTATTACACAAAAAGTAATCTCGAACATAGTTATAGCAGCTCATTATTTTATCATTGGCAGCCTCTGATTTTTTCCAAACATGGGAAAGCTTTGCATATAACCCACTATTTTTATTAATAATTCTACCAAACTGATCGTCAAATTTATAGTCGTTGGCAAGAAGCTTCCATGTACTTATTATTTTAATGTTAGAATTTGTTGAAGCATTATAGACCTCACTTATTTGGATCATCACCTGAGTTCTGAAATTCCTCATTGACATTACGAATGGTTCGTCGGGTAAACCAGGGATGCTGTCTAATTCGTAAGCATAAACTTTGTTGTGCAATATCCCTGAATTTATTGATGATAATGTGCTTTCGCTAAACTTAATTTTATCTTTAAGAAGTCCTTTTTTAATTACTGCATATGATTTTCTATCAGGGAAGCTAATGCGGTACTCACTGTGTAGGCAGGGGTTTTCCGATTGAAAATACCAATTTTCAACAGTAAAGATATTCCTTTTTATTATAGTGTACTTATATTCCACTATTGAGCCTACCTTAACGTTTGGCATAGCGAAAGTAACTTTACCATAGTGGGCAACATCAGAGTAATCCTGAACAAAAATTTGGTCGTTTTGTAATTTTCCTGCAACAATATTACCATTAGCATCCAGATTATAAACGGCTCCTTCAATATCACGAACTTCGTTTCCACCTCGTCCTGACTTATATGCACCGGAAAATGACTTTTTTACGGTACTTTTTCCACTCGAACCAGAGAAAAAAGCAATAGATATATTAGCCCTGTCTATCCCCCCTTTTTCTAAAACAATAAATCGTACATGGAAATCGAAATGTGTTTCATAATAGCTATCGGTTTCACTAACATAAGTTTGTCCATACCTACAAATCGTAACAGACGTAGCATCAGGCGAATACGAGGGTACTGTAATATTAAAATCGCTTTTTGCAATACTCCCCCACTTTATTGGAGATGGATTTATGCCCTCTCGTTGTGCTTTAAGGTTAATACATAGGAACATTATCAAAAAGATAAAAAAAGTTGATGTAAATATATTTTTTTGCATTTTTATACGCTTAATTTATAATACGTTAATCACTTTTAATAAGTACTATTTTCTGATTATCAGCAGTTTCAATGTCTGTTGCAAATTTTTTAAAATTATTAAAACTCGTTTTTGGGAATTCCCCTTTATTTACTTCAAGATTTCTGATGTAAATTACCTTAGTACTATCAACAACAAATTGAGTTGAGTAACTGCCAAATTCTGATGATATATTAGCTGCTGCCGGAAGAGATTCAATACTGATACCCACTGGCAATTTGTAGGTAATGCTATCGCTTTCCATAAACGCATGCTTTAATACAATTTTATTTCTGCGCTCTCCTGCGTGCTTAAATCGGAGACTAAACTTATTTAGCATATTTACATCGAATATAAGCCGCATGCCAAGTTTTGATGCATATGAATTTACCGTTAGGTCAATCTTTTCATTAACAAATGGAAGCATACTTTTATTCTCGGAAAATGAATAATTAATAATCTTAAAACTTGGAATATTTATTTTATCAGCTACATTGTCAATTCTTTCTTTATCACTACTCATAATAATGGGAATCAACATGTTATAGTAGATTCCGCTATTAAAATCACTTATAGTTGCTGTTGCATTTCCATTCTCATCAATAGTAATATTTGCAACAGTATTTTTAAAGTTTTCAGTTTTATTATAGGTACGAGTACGGACAATTTTACCACCATCATCATTAATAAGAAGCACATCACGGTCATCCGTAAAACCATTGATATAGCCAAAAGGATTCTGCTGGTTTGTGCACTCTAACCAAACTGTATCTGTTTTAATAGGAACGCACAAGATAGCATGGTTAAACTGTGCTGACGGGAATTCTGTAATCATTTTTGATGCTGAATATCCGGCATGTACCAACGTGTAATACGACTTAATATCAGCGACTTGCAAAATTGAATACATATAATTTGAAAGTGCTTTGCAGTCGCCGTATGAGAATTTATCAACATCCTCTGCCAATATTGGCTGCCATCCACCTATGCCCATTTGTATGCTAACGTATCTTGTTCTATTTTGCATCCACTTATAAAGCATTCTTGTAGTTTCAAGTTTAGTTAGTGTGTCTGATAACATAGACGTAATTTCCTTTTTGGTAGCTTCTGGTAGCTCACTTCTGTTTTTATTTAATTTAGATATCCACAAGCCGAAATCATGCCAGCTATTAAAATTACCTTCTACGTTTTCAATTGAAAATTTTGAAGGGGCAGTAACCACTAAGGGAGATGTTTCGTACAATGACAGGCTATATACTTCATACTTCACAGCTTGAATATTATTAACTTTCCAACTAACGGTAACATTCCCATTATAAGTTGATTTAAAGGGTGCTACATCAAAATTACGTTGGTAATATCTGAGCGGCATATTTTGTGGTGATGTTATCGTAAATGATGAATTTTGGATTGACACTTTATACGCCGGATAAACTAACCAATAAGGAGTATATAGGAATCCATCAAAAGTTTCGTCATACCAATACTCAATAGTAAATGGAACGGTCCTATATTCCGGATTTATAAGCTTTAGTCTGGCGTCAGAAAAAAGCGTACCACCTGAGATGGCACTTATGTCCTTAATATCGTCCTTACTTATTTTTTTTACAATGTTACCAAATTCGTCATAGATAATAAATTTAATGTTATTAATTTTTGTAAATTTATTATATACTTCATTAAAAATTGAGAGCTTGATAGCCTTTTTATTAAGGATTGAAGTAACCTGATGAACATGCAAAACGGCACTAGATAATGATGTGCATGTAAAGACCATTTCCTGATTTCTTACAACCGCAAATGCTCCCGATTTTAGCTCTTTTGGAATACTGCTAATTAAATAGTTAACGGCATTATCAGCAGTAGCACAAAAACTAATTAGCTGAAATACAAGCACTAATAGCGAAATAATAAGATATCTCCACAACTTAAAAAGATTATTTTTCATAACTAATCTATACATTAGATATTTTTAAAACAATTGTTTAATAAGTGCTTGCTAAAATTAATACAATGGTTACAGCATGATTTTTACTTATCATTTTCCTTTTTAGGTTTTTTAGTAAACTTGTAAAAGACCCACACGAAGCCTCCTATGATATGCAGAATTACTATTGCAAATATAATATATGCTAATGTCATATTTTAGATAGCTAAAATGAATATGAAATGCCTACATCTACTGATAAAGCACCAACATGAGCATCCTGATTAATTTCTTTACTATTTCGTTTATAAACAAATGGCACTGTTGAACCAATATATGAAAAACTAAGATGTAAATTAATATGATCGTTTACAATTACTCTTGCACCTGCAGATGCCATAATAGCAAAAATTGTTTCATTTGTGCTTGTTTCGTAATAATCTACCGACGAAAATTCAGTTGTTGTTTTTATAAGAGCTGCAGGTTTATAAACATTACGTAAACCGCCAAACATTTTTAACATAACTGAGAAATATTTGTTTACCGGAATATCGAATACCATACCTACAAGTCCCGAAAAATCACGAAACGACTCACTCTCAGCTGTTACAGTTTTGAAAGCCTCACTTGATTTTAGATAACCCTGCGATAATTTATCGGTATTTACAGGGTTTACGCTGTAGTTAACAATAAAGCCTACTCCGGCATGAAACGAGTAAAAATAATCAGCTTCAACTTTTATATTTGTCCCGATTTTAGCATAACTTGTGAGGGTCAAACCGCTTAAACTCCCTAAGTCGTAAGCAGGCAGGGCAACTCCCATCTGCAGAGTTACTAACCCATGCTGGTAGATGTACTCTTGCGCAACTGTAGTTTTGCTTACAGATAAAATAAGAATTAATATTGCAATAATTTGTTTCAAATAGAAGTTATTTTACATTAGTAGTTTAATTTAGTAATTGACAACATATTATTGAAAAGTAGCTGTTAAGCGTGCCATTGCTTCAACAACAACCGAACGAGGTGCAGCAAGATTTAAGCGTTGAAACCCCTTGCCTCCCGGTCCGAAAACAGGACCCGGACTTAACCCCAACTTCGCCTTCTTTATTAGTTTATCCTTGATCTTCTTATCGTTAAATCCGGTATCTCTAAAGTCGAGCCATGCCAAATAAGTTGCCTCAGCTGCTATAAGTTTCACGTCAGAATTAGCATTTTGTAGTGCTTGTTTTACTTCTGCAAAATTACCGGCAACATATTTCATTAATTCATCAACCCATTGTGAGCCATATTTGTAGCCGGCCTCCGATGCAACAGCCCCAAATAAGTTTCCATTTGACAGGTGAAAGCCATCTACTATTTTTTTAAATTTATTTCGTAATTTTTGGTTTGATATTATTATTGAAGACGTTGCCAAACCTGCTATATTAAAAGTTTTGCTTGGGGCAATACATGTTATGGTGATGTCGGCAATTTCTTGTGATATAGATGCAATACATGTATGGTTATTACCGGGCAATATTAAGTCGTTATGAATTTCATCAGAAACTATTATTACGTTGTTACGAAGACATATCTCTCCTATTTTTGTCAGTTCCTCTGCGGTCCAAACCCTGCCTACAGGATTGTGTGGATTGGAAATAAAGAACATAGAAGCACTTTTTGCCTTCTTCTCAAAGTCCTCAAAATTAATATAATATCTATCTTTATCTATAATTAGATTATTATTTAATCGCTTCCTGTTATTAAGAGTAATGGCACTAAAAAAAGGGAAATAAACAGGAGGTTGAACTATTACGCCATCGCCTACGGAAGTAAATGCAAGTGTTGAAAAGTTTAATGCCGGTACAACACCGGGACTAAAAACTATCCAATCATTTTTTATTTCCCAATTATGCCTTTGTTGAACCCAGCTTGTAATTGACCGGTAGTATGAATCGGGACGAAACGAGTAGCCATAAATAGAATGCTCAACACGTTTTTTAAGAGCATTTTTAATAAAATCAGGAGTTTCGAAATCCATATCTGCAACCCACATTGGCAGTACATCATCTTGTTTAAAAATATTGTTACGAAGATCATATTTTACAGAAGCTGTATTTTCTCTATTAATAACTTTATCGAAATTATAATTAATATTAGTTTTTTTATTATTTAGCATGAATCTGGCGCATTTAATTTTTTATTGATCAGAGACGAAATAAATCAATGTTATTTTTCTCTGTGAAATTCAATGTCTTTTTTTTTAAATTGTTCTTTGTGAACTTTAAAGGCAATAAATGAATCTCATATATATAAACAATGTGTGAATAAATAGCTATCACGCAAGGCTACTTACAGAAGCGCAAATATTAAATAATAATATTAGTATCCATATCATTATAACTTTTCAGCACGTCAATTTGTAACTAAATTAGTAGTGCGAAATACGCCTGTGTTTATTAGATTTAGGTTTGCCAACATATTAAAATAAGTTTACTGCGTCAGCATTACAGGCATAATGAGCATAAGTACATCTTCCGGATCGTTTTCTTCTCTTTCTGTAATAATTATTCCTGCTCTGTTGGGTGCAGATAATTCAATAATAACAGTTTCGGGTTCGAGGGTACTAAGCATTTCCTGAATAAAACGTGAATTAAATCCTATTTCGATATCTTCACCTTCATAGCTGCATGTCAGCCGTTCTTTAGCTTCGCTTGAAAAGTCGAGATCTTCAGCTGTAAGCAATAGTTCTTTACCTGATATTTTAAATCTAACCTGATGAGTAGATTTACTCCCAAATATTGAAACTCTGCGAATTGCATTAAGCAGAATTTTTCTGTCAACCGACAAGTTAAACGGATTTTGTGTAGGAATAACAGCTTCATAATTAGGATATTTACCTTCAATAAGCCTACATATCAACACAATATTACCAAATTTAACACGAGCATTTGTATCATTAAAATCAAAGTCAACAACAACTTCATCGTCTTCGGGCATAATATTTTTAAGATGAGTGAGGGGCTTTTTAGGTAGTATTATTGATGCAGGTTCATCTAATTTAATATCATGGCGGCGATATCTTACAAGTTTGTGAGCATCGGTTGCCACAAAGGTAAGGCTACTTTCGGTAACTTCAAACAACACCCCTGACATCACCGGTCGCAACTCATCATTTCCGGTAGCAAAAAGGGTTTTGTCAAAAGCATTAACAAGCAATGCGGAGTTCAGTTGCAACTTGATAGCATTATCCATCTCAGGTAATTGAGGAAAATCATCACTTTTATGACCTACCAGCTTATATTTACCTTCGCCGGCAAATATTTCAATACTTGTATCGTTAATTGCCATTGTTACAGGAACATTTGGCAGCGATTTCATTATATCTAAAAGCATTTTTGCCGGTATAGCAATAACGCCTGAATCTTCTGACATATCGGTGTTCAGCGTTACAGATATTGTTGTTTCCAAATCGGAAGCGGTAATACACAACACATCATTGTTAAGTTCAAACAGGAAGTCTTCAAGGATTGGCAATGTATTATTCGTTCCTAAAACGCCACTTATTTTTTGCAGACCCCGTAGCAAGGTGGTACTTGATATAATAAATTTCATGTTCTGATAAAATTAGTTATTCTGATATTTTTCTGTATAAATAAAGCTATGAATTTTACAGGTATTATCTTGTTTCAACAGGATAAATTCATCAAAAATTCTCACTTCACATTAGGGAGTAAAATTATGAAAAAAAACGACACATGTTCAGATGATGAGCTCTAAATTTTATTTTCTTTCCATCTTCCGCAGAAAGTCGATACTTTTGCGGCGTGTAGTAGTTACAAATTCGTAGTAATCAGTATCACTATCAGGGTTTAAAATACGTTTTTCCGGTTTAAGGGCATCAATTCTTTCATTAAATGCATTATCTGATGAAAGCACTTGCATAATCCCATTTTTGAAATTTAAAAAATACCAAGTTTTTTTTGTTGGTGCTAAATATATTGAGATGCTGCTTCCTGTTCTGCCTTTTTCTATCTGTACCCAGCCATTAACATATTTGTTAACAACATCGCCGCCAATGTATCCAATTCCTATTTTACCCTTAGAGATGTATGACCTTGTGTATGTGTCCCAATATAAATTAAGATCGGTAAAAATAATTTTATGTGTTAACAGCACCGGCATTTTGCGTATCTGACCATAAAGGGCAAGTTCGGTAATACTTTTCTCGGCAACATCATGTGGAAGAGTTTTACGAAGAAACATGGGAAATAACCCTTCGGTTAAGTTACCACCGGTATTATTGCTTACCCTAATGCTATCGGTAATCATACTAAGAGCCTTATCATCAAAATAAAAATCGAGTAGCATAGCTATATTGATATATGTTGAATCGTTAATAATCAGGTGCTTAAATGTACCTGTGGACTTTACTGTAATCATGTTAAGGTTGAGTCCTAAATTAATATTTCCATCGCCATGCAATATGCATCTGCTATTATAAAGAGATACAAAATTATTCTTCATATTACCATTTGAAAATCTGTCGGCAGATCCTACTGAGAAAGCATCTTTAATAGTATCATAGATTATTTTTCCGGCTGCGCTAATAAGAAGTGTATCGGTGGGATTAGCAAGCGGTTGCAAAATAAGTGGATAGAATTGCCGATTTTGATCAGAATAAGCAAGTCCGTAATAGGCTTTTCCGCCCTTAGTGTCGGTGGTATTATCGGTAACATCAAAAGAGATATTGGAAGGGTCAATAACCTGATTAAACGAAACCCAGCTATCGGTATTTATTACGCACTCTTCGTTAAGTTGATACCCACCGGTAAACTTAAGATTTTTGCGAGAGCTAAGAAAACCCACATCGCCTTTAAAAAAGTATTGCGGACTTAAAAAGAAAACTTCATTTTCGGCAGTATGTCCAAAACCGGTTGTTTTACCATTATTATTTACTGATATGCTACTTAAAAATAGGGGTTGTTTCATCCCATTTTCATCGGTATAATCCACCCAACCACTTCCAGTAAAGCGATTTTTACTCAATATATTAACATCTGCACTATAGATGCTATGATATGTGTTTACCGTATCGGCAATAATAAGAGCATTTTTAAGGGTGCTTATTTTAGCATCACGCAATATTTTTACTGATTCGTTGTTGGGGAATATTGCTGCATCTGCTACTTTGATTATCTTAACATTATTCACATCAATAGTGTAATTATCGAGGTCGTAGGTTGCATTTCCGGCAAAAAAACGTAACGAATCTTGTTCTTTATTTAATGAGATAAACTCCGATCCCACTACATTGTAATCAATAAGTTGCAATTGACTAAGAGTATCAAGTCCTTTATAGTTATCATGTAAGTTACTGCTTAGCACCAACATATCATCATTCATAATCCATTTTACATTGTCGAGAGTTGATATAAAATTATTAAAAGGGAACTCAACAAAGGAGTTTTCGTGGATATTATTAAACCATCCCAAATGATTTTCAAAATCTATTTTAGCAAAATAATCACGAGCTTCAAATACCAGCGAATCGTTTATACTATTTTTTAAGAAGAAATCAGCAGTATCGGCGGTTAAGATACTATATTTAAAATTAATATTATTAGAAATAATTTCCGACTGATCGAACCTAAATGAGCCATCGCCGCGCATAAACTCTGGATTTAGAAAAAGCTTGCCATAAAGCCATGAATTATCATAAACAATAAATGGAGATGATTTAGCGGTTAGGGTCATAATATTTGAGTCGATAGCCCAATCTACATTAACGGTATCGCCTTGTACTGAAGGGAAGTTATACTTGTCAGGGCTTTTCATTACAGTAAAGTCATTGCTAACGCCTTCAAGCGAATCAGGATAAAATGTATATTCGTTGGAAGATGAATACGAGGAAAGGTATTCAAGGTTTCCGTTTCCCTTAAAGCCATTGTTACTCAGCGAGATAATTGAGCTAAACTTGCCTAACCCACCATAAATATCGTAGCCTGCATCAGGAGTTTTATGAGTAAAACCGAGTGAATAATCAGGGTTTACAACGAGTGGTTCATCAATTGTAGGGAAAATTCCGGCAGAAGTAAGACTTCCGTCGAACGACAGTCCTTCCGTTGAAAATGTTGATATACTGTCGAATACAAAAGGATCAACGGCATAGTAGAAGTTCTCGGGGAGCAGTGTGCTGTCTTGTATCGACTTACGATTATAATATACGTAACTAACATCATTACTAACAAATTTAGGGAATTGTGCATAATTAATTAACCCTGATTTATTGTTAGGTTCATCAATGTAAATGGTGCCTACCATATCTTCGATAACATTTTTAACTCGAATTAGTGAATCCTTTGCTTTTTTAATGTTTTTATATTTAACTGTAAAGGCGAGTGAGTCAACATAATTCATCTTCAGCATAAAGCTATCGTAAACAAATGTGCTATTTCGTGAATAGAAATCGAGTAATCCCATATGGACATGTCCATCAAAAGTAAAGTTACGATTTTTCTTAAATGAAATTGTTTTATCGTAAGGGTAAATATACACTTGCTGCGAGTCGCTTATACTAACTTCCGGTACACCTCGCACAACAAGATCGAGTGTGTTAAGGTTGATAGTGGCATTTGCATTCGCATTTACATTTGAAGTAAGTTTGATAACATCGTAGTCTATTTTGCCTCCTTTAGCCTTTAAAAAGTACCGAAGGCGATCCTTAACAATTGCTTCCTTGCTGTGCGAATCGTACACTAAGAAGCCTTTATTAGACAAATTAATTAACATGGCACTAACCTGATCAACTGGCTTTTCCATATAATCAGCCAAACTATTAAGCCGAATTTTAGTATCGCTATAAGTATTCATATAGTTTTGGATAACATACAGAGGATTAATATCATCGATACCTTGCAGTCTGTAAAAGTCGTTTTGCGAGAAATAGTTACTTGAAACAAATCGTGCAATATTTCTATTTTTAACGTTTTGGATACGCCTAAATGTCAACAGAGGGACTCCCATTTTCCAAAACAATGCTTGAACATAAATATCAAGTTCATGGTACGAGTCGAAGAAGGGTATCATCCCCGACGAAGTTTTCTCCGAAAACAGAACAAAAAGATTATTTTTGGTTGAGTATTTTATACGCAATGACGGATGATACAATGAATCATTATCGAAATAAAAAATAAATTCAGCGTTTGACGACACAATGCCATCATTATTGAGTCTAAATTTCTCAGATCTTACAATAGCAAACAGGCTATCACTTTTTGTAAGTTTTAATATGGCTTTTGATTTTTTGGTGCCAACACCATACAAGTTTAGCCCTTCGAGTTCGGCACCACCGTAGAAGCTTATATCTTTGTATATATTATCAAGTTCAAAATTATCAAAATAAGCATTAAAGCGCGGAAATGATGTTCGTTTGGTAGGAGGACTTGACGTGATACGTTCAGTAATCTGACCTATTATGGGGTTTGCAAAAAAACGTTTGTAATGTAATACAGCTGAATCGATTACATACTTAGGCAGGTTAACATCGATAGTATAATTATTAATATCGGCATAAATATCTTTGGCATTTGCATCGTTAAACCGTTGCCAGGTAAGTTTACCTAATTTGCCATCCCATCTGTTGAGGTTATAATTAAAAATACCTGTAGTGTTATTAATAATAGAACTATCTCTTTTTGTAGCACACACCATGTTACCTTTATTAAAGACTACTAGGAAATTTGTATCAAGCACAAAGCTGAAATGCGAGTTCCGCTGATACCAAGATAGATTATTTTTGCGATGAAACCTCTGATGCTCAAGTAGATCAATTGTGAAAGCAAGAAAATCACTATAGGGTTTAGTTTTTTTCATTGCCAGCAGCTTAATAGCGTAAGCGTGCCAAGCTATAATACTTTTTGGCAATTGTTGTGATTCGGAAAGTAGTGTTAATGTATATATGTAATCATATAAATATGGATATGTGTGCATCTTCTTATGGCGCATTGCTTCTATAAGCGATCTAACTTCAGCTTTTTCGTCTTTATTGAATCTGCCTATACTCCATCTTTGGTAGAATCTGTTTAGCGTTTCCTCTGATTTTTTTTTAAATGTTTTTGACTCTGTATTTAGCAGTATAGCTGATATTTGGTTATAGAATTCCTCAGAATTACTTGATAATGAATCGGTTTGTTGTGGTAGTACCTTAGTTACTGTTATAAGTAAAAGAATAATTATTAATGATATGTATTTTGTCATTGTTACTTTAGTTACTTACGACCTAATAAAAACAGCGGCAACCCAGTTATTTTTTTCGAGGTTTTTATCAAATACCAATCCATATTTCTCAGCTTCAATTATAATATCAGGCAGGTCATCGTTATAGAATCCGCTAAAGTATATATGTCCGCCTAAAGTTAACGTATTGGAGTAGGATTTCATATCTCTAATTAGGATATTTTTATTTATATTAGCAAATATAATATCAAAATTATCAGTTTTCGACAAAGACTCTGAGCCACCTTCGATTACAGTTATATCAGCTATATTATTAACGGCAGCATTTTCGATAGTACTCATGTACGACGAGTTATCGATATCGATTGCTGTGATTGCCCTTGCCCCTTTCATAGAAGACAGAATTGCCAGCACTCCGGTTCCGCAGCCCATATCGAGAACTTTTTTATTAGTAAAATCATTCTCTAATATAAGTTCGAGCATCATGGCGGTGGTTTCATGATGAGCGGTACCAAAGGCCATTTTAGGTGTAATTATAATCTCATAATCCATCTTTGGTTTTCTGGGATGGAAAGCGGCACGAATGTAACAACGGTCAGCAATAATCACCGAGGGGTAATTACTTTCCCAAATCTCGTTCCAGTTTTTATGTGGGATTAATTTTATTTCAAGATTCCCCAATTTATCTGATTTACTACAATAGTCTATACCGAGTAATTCGTCCTTAACAAAATCAGTTTCAGTAATATATGCTAATAAATTAGATGAGTTAACTTCAAAACTCTCGTACCCAATATTTGCCATTAAGGCAATTAATATTTCCGATTTCTCTTCGGTTTTGGGTGTAGGCACAATTATTTGGAAGTAGTTCATTTTAAGATGCTGTAACTATTTTAACAAAATCGTCAGCATTAAGTGATGCACCACCTATTAATCCACCGTCAACATCCTTATTGGCAAAAAGTATTGAAGCATTTTTAGCATTACAGCTACCACCGTAGAGTATTGTAGTTTCGTTGGCAGTTTGTGTGTCATATTTTTCAGCTATTAAACCTCTGATAAAGCTATGCATTTCTTGTGCCTGCTGTGGTGTTGCCACCATGCCGGTACCTATTGCCCAAACGGGTTCGTAGGCTACAACAACATTTAAAAATTCGTTGTTATTTAGATGAAACAATCCTTTTGAGAGCTGATTTTTAACAACTTCAAAATGATTTGTATTTTCTCTATCTGTGAGTTGCTCACCGATACAAAATATGGGTTTCATATTATTATCAAGGAGACGATCAACTTTCTCAGCCAGAATTTCATCTTTCTCGCCAAAATATTTTCGCCTTTCGCTATGCCCTACGATACAGTATTCAATTTCCATTGCGTTAAGCATAGATGCTGATATTTCGCCGGTATAAGCACCATTATTAAAACTACTAACATTTTGAGCTGCAATACTTAATATCGATTCATCTCCATAATCGGAAGCCATTTCAAGGTATAACGAGGGGGGACAAATAATAACCTCGCAATTAAGTTTTTTCTTGTCGAGTTTATCAGCAATTTCTGCTATTAAATCTTCAGCTTCAGCAAAGTTTTGATTCATTTTCCAGTTACCTGCAACTATATTTTTTCTCATAATTATTATTTTTAGTGATGATGATGACCGCCGGCGCCATGAACATGACCATGTTTAAGTTCCTCTTCATTTGCTTCACGTACATCAAGTACTTTGCCTGAAAAATGCAATGCATTACCTGCTAATGGGTGGTTAAAATCCATAATAACTTTATCACCTTTAACTTCTACCACTCTACCGTCAAGTGGGCGACCTTCTTGGTCTTGCATGGTAATCATATTACCAATTTTAAGCATCTCTTCATCAACTTTGCCATCACGCACAAATATTGATTTGTCCAGTTCGATAATTGCATCGACGGTTTGTTCACCATAGCCTTCCTCGGGGGTTAATCCAAATGAGAATGTGTTATCCGGCTCAAGTCCGTCAATATTTTTTTCAAATTTAGGTAACAGAGTTCCATTGCCAAATAAATGTACAAATGGTTTATCATCGTTAACCTGTTGAATAATCTTTCCCTTTTCATCATCAAACTTTAATGTATAGGTTAAAGTTACCACACTATTTTTTGCTACTTTCATAAATTCGTAAATATGTTTGTTAAAATTGGGCGAAAATACAAAATTGAAGTGGTTTTTAGCTATTATTGCATTAATTTATAAATTATTAACCGGCTCCCAAGCATGTTCCAATGATAAGATTTTTAATAACAAAAATAAATTTCACATTGTATTACTTATTTGTATTGATACTTATCAGCTGTAAGAGTTTGAATATCAGTGATGAACACGGATTAATAGAAGATAATAAGTACGATAGTGAATTTCCAACTATAAGTGTATCAAAGCAGTTAAGTTATATTTCGAGTACTGTTAAAAAACTTGATGTATTAGCTTTTTACTCAAACTATTACTTTGATATTGGCAGTAAAATACAAAGGAATATGCTTAGCGATTCGTTATTAAATTCGCAATTAGTATCAAATAACATCACACACGAGTCAGTATCCGGGACGGCATCCGTTATTTATTCAAATAATGATATAATTGGCTTATTAACTTGTGCACATGTAGTTGATTTTAAAGATACCGTATTTTCTTATTATAAATCAGGCAATCGTGGGTTACGCTCTGTATCAATTAAAATAAAGCAACAGAATCATGTAAGTGGGCTTGTGATGGGTGAACCTATTGAAGTTATTGCACTTGACAAGAAGATGGACATAGCCATATTGAAGAAAAAGTCGATTACATTTGCAGAAAAAAATAATGTTCTGAACTTCCCAATAGGGAACATTAACGATTTGCAATGGGGCAGCTTAGTTTATATTATGGGGTATGCAGCCGGCAACTTAATGGTTACAAGAGCAATTGTTAGCATTTCAAATAAAATGAAAAGTGGGATTTTTGTTACTGATGCTCTTTACAACCATGGCATTAGTGGGGGGGCGGTTTTTGCAATGCGTGATGGGGCACAAAACTTTGAGTTTGTTGGCATGGCATCATCAGCGGCAGCACAAAAGTCGAATATCCTTATTGCCGATGATGATTACAAAGCCGGCGGAGCTCAAAATAATCAATATTTTGGAAGAATTTTTGTTGACAATAATAAGTTAATAAGTTATGGTGTTACGTATTCCGTAGGTATTAACGAAATAGTTAATTTTATTTTATTAAATAAATCTGATTTAGAGGATAATGGTTTTAACATAAATTATTTCTTTAAGTGATGAAAATGTAGAATAACTATGAGTAAAGGCATGATACCAACAGATAGCCAAGGATTTGAAAACTACCGTATTGGAATTGGAAAGAGGACATTCGATATCGTATTTTCTGCACTAGTTTTGATAATATTTTCACCCATATTATTACTAACTGCATTGGCGATTAAACTCACATCGAAAGGAAATATTTTTTATAAATCGCTAAGGGTTGGCACCGGATACGACATTTTTGCATTTTATAAGTTCAGGACTATGTACAAAGGATCGGATTTAGAAAGAGGTCAGCTGACGGAATTAAATGAATATCTTATTTCGCAGAAGGACAATCCGAACAATTTTTCTGATATTGAACGTTGCCCTGACTGCAAAGAGGGGGAGCCATGTTCACCAATTTTATACATTGACGGTGTTGAGATTTGTGAAAATTTATATTTACGCAAGAAAAGGTTATGGCGATTAGAAACCGCTTTTTTTAAAGTTAAGGATGACCCCAGGATAACACCTTTAGGCACTTTTTTAAGAAGTACTCACTTAGATGAATTTCCACAGTTTATAAATGTGATAAAGGGCAACATGTCAATTGTTGGCAACAGACCATTACCACTTTACGAAGCTGAAAAGCTCACTACGGATGAGTGGTCGTACAGGTTTTTAGCACCGGCAGGTATTACCGGGTTATGGCAGGTAAACAAAGATAATAAAATGAAAGCCGAAAACAGATTAAGGCTTGACAATAAGTATGCAATGATACATAAGCCCATGAAAGATTTAAGTATCATTCTTAGAACAATTCCTGCACTCTTCAGGATTAAACGATCAAGTTATTAGGGCTTTTTTTACTTAATATGGCTTTTCTTCTTTGTAACAATGTTGGATGCGAGTAATTAAAAAATACATACAGCCAATGTGGTGTTAGGTTACTCAAACTTGATACAGATAGTTTAATAAGCCCGGCAATTAAAGCATGACCGTATCCGAGTTTATTGGCGAACGAATCGGCTTGGTATTCGTGCTTTCGCGAAACAATATTAGAGATAACACCGGTAAATGTTGAAATTGGAGAAAACAATAACCCGAAAGCAAGAACACCCATGTAAAAACTTGGTGCTGTTGCGCCAAGAGCCAAAGAAAGCTCAGGTTTGCTGATAGCTATTGACAGCAGCCAAATCATTATTGCGGTTTGGGACAGTGACATAAGTAAACCTATGTACACATGTTTTAGCTTATAGTGTCCTACCTCGTGAGCAAGTACTGCAACTATCTGTTCGTCCGTTAATTCGCTTATAAGCGTATCGTAAAGTACAATTCTTTTTTTTGAGCCAAGACCGCTAAAATATGCATTTGCTTTTGTACTACGTTTTGAACCATCAATTTTAAAGATATTATCAATTCTAAAGCCGGCTTTTTCTGAAAAATCCACTATTGCCTGTTTCAGATTTCCATCCTGCAAAGGTGTTTGTTTGTTAAACAGGGGCACTATTAAACGCGAGTAGTACATCGTCATGAAAATCATAAAAATACTTAATCCTCCCATTACAATAATCCAGAAAAGATTTCCTGTTTCGCTCCATGCCCACATAATAAACATAAGCAGACTTCCTCCAATTAGCGCACCGAGAAGCCAGCTTTTAAGCTTATCAACGGCAAAAGTAAGTGGCGTGGTTTTGTTAAACTCAAACTTTTCTTCAATAACAAATATGCTATAAATTTGAAATGGGATAGTTATTAAATCTGCAACAATACCCAAAATTCCAAAGAAAAATAATGCTCTAAAGTACTCATTTTGAGTGATGTTACTTACATAATCATCTAACAAAGCAAAGCCATGAAAAAATAAAATTAGCAAAATCAGCACGAATGAGAACGTGCTTGTTACTGTTGTGAATACCAGATTTGCCTTTTCATATTGTTGCGATTTACGATACTTTGCATCGTTGTAGATACCTGATAATTCTAAGGGTATTGTTTCTTGCATACTACGGTAGTTAAGGTAATCGAGAACCTTCTCTAACAGATAATCGAAAATGATAATCCCAATAATTAGCGAGAATATTGTTTGAGTCATATTAAAATTGTTAATTATTATCCATTTCTTGTTGTGTAGTGGATACCGGTATAAAAAGTCTGTAATTTACTGTAAACGACTAATGCAAATTAAGAAAACAAAATCACATCAATAATCGCCAAAGTACTTTCGTAAGAACCATTCAATCACCAAAAGAATAAGTATTCCTATTATCACGAATAATAGTGAACTGAGTCCGATAAACTTATCTTGATAATGTATTTTTACCTTCATACTTTGCATAGAATTTATTTTTGGCAGCAGTTTATTTATTTCATGGGGTTGATACATGGCACCATTATGGTTTTGTGACAGCCTGTTTAGCATACCATGATTCGCAACTAAGTCTCTGCTTTCAATATCAGGTTTCTGCACGATAAACTCACCATTATCCTTATAAACATCATTTCCAAGTTTAGTAGATGCAGAATAACTATAAGCACCAACAGGCAATTTGTTCAAGTTGAGTTTATAATAATCACCGAACGGCGAAAAGGTAAAGTCATACTTCTTTCCATCCTCGTTGGTAAGTAACAAAACAACATCAGGAGTGTTATCAGGTTTCAGAGTTTGGTTGTATAATTCGGCACTAACAACAATATCTTTATTACTCTCGTATTCGCCTTTTGAGTGAACAATAAAGTGTCGTTTATCAGTGTTAGCGATAAGAAACATTGCTGCTTTATTTAACAAAGCATCGACAGCAGATGAGTTATTGTACTGCAAAAAACTTTGAATCCGCCACAGCCAAATACCTTCACCCGAGATGACACCACTTTTTAAACCCATGTTGCTATAAAATGATATTAAAGGAAAATCTGTAACAACACCATTAACTACCTGCCAACCAATTGTTTCGGTTTCTATTGCAGGTTTGTAATTACCGAGTTGTACGTTAAGGGGTGGCAGCGTTGCCATTTGAGAGGCAAACTCTTTACTATACGCAAAATACGGGAATGAAGTGTTGTACCGGAACTGTGCAGGAATAGTACTGCCTGTGGACGAAAGTATGCTTAATCCACTATTAAACTTATTAAATACAGGCAAGTTACTTTGATTACCCAGCACATACAACACAGGAATTTTATATTTTTTAATTTTTTTCAGTATATTTATTGCCGAGTTTTTGATAGCCGGTAACTCGTGAAGAATTATTAGATTATACTTTTTTACATCGCCATTAAAATTGCCTGCATACTTTACAACAACACTATAGTTTTTATTTTTCATTAGGCTTTGTTTGATAGCACCAATATCAGGATGGGGAGCATATGCCAGAATTAATATTTTTTGTTTGCTCGCCACAACATCCACAAAAATATTACGAAGATTATTTTCAGTACTAATTTCACCAACAACGGACTGTACTACAATCTTATAATGTTGTTTTCCGGCAACTTTGGCATCAACATAAAATTTTATCGTTTTCCTAAATCTGCTATTTGTAAACTTAACAACTTTTTTTGCTATTAATTTATTTTTATTATACAAACTAACAACACTTGTGTTTCCTTTCAGTTTATTTGCAGATATGCTAACTTCAATAGGAAAACGATCATTTGAATAAACGATTGAATTAAACCTAACATCGTCAATTTTAACATCTGCGGCTTTCGATGTATCGCCAAGTGCAACTGTAAAGATTGGATAATTAATATCAGCAGAAGCGAAAACCGGGTCGATACCATTATTAACGATGCCATCGCCGACAAGGATTATTGCGCCAACATTAAGTCCTGTGTAATTTTGTTTAACATAAGATAAAAAGTCAGAGTAGTTTGAGAAATTATCATTATAATCAGGAGATGTAACTGCTTGCCGTACGACACTACCAAATAGATAGCTCTCGACTTCACTTTTTTTGGATAGGTTGGACACCAGTTTTTTTATTTCGATATCCATTTCAGTAGAATAGTAGATTGAGTCTTTCGTCATTAAAATAGATCCGGAGTTATCGCGACCAACTATTACGATGGGTTTTTCCACAAGCTTTTTCTTTGTTTTCAGTATAGGAGAAAGCAGCAGAAATCCTAAAAATGATACAGTAATAAATCGCAATACAAATAGCAATACTGATAATCTGCCACTTAGCCTATTTAATGGGTTTTTTACGTACAATAAACCGGCATAAATAAAGCCCAGTAGGACAACAAGCAAGATTGACCACCAAGAGTAAGCTATAGATATTTCAGAAATCATGGATTATTATTATCAATTATTCATAGGTATTAAAATAAGAAATACATTTAAGGTGAATAGTACCATAAGATAGAAACAGATAGCTCTTTTTAGTAGTGAAACGGTAGCATATAGTCAACTATCCGGTATTTTAACAGCAAATTTTATTAAAGATGTTAAGGTAATTACGCCATTAATATTTGACTCATGTATTCATCCCGCCACAAACCTTAATAACCTGCCCGGACACGTACGAAGACAGATCGGATGCGAGGAAAGCAGCAACATTGGCAACGTCATCCGGTTTACCTGAACGGCGCAGAGGTATAGTTTTAATCCAAGCTTCACGCACATCGTCATTCAACTTTGAAGTCATTTCGGTTTCAATAAATCCGGGCGCAATGGCATTACAGCGAATATTTCGTGAACCCAACTCCTGAGCAATCGACTTAGTAAAACCAATCAGACCGGCTTTTGATGCGGAGTAATTAGACTGCCCTGCATTACCGCTAACACCAACAACGGAGCTCATATTTATTATGGATCCGGAGCGTTGTTTCATCATAATACGTTGTACGGCTTTTGTTAAGTTGAAAGCCGATTTAAGGTTTACATTAAGCACCATATCCCAATCTTTTTCTTGCATACGCAGTAACAGGTTATCGCGCGTAATACCGGCGTTATTAACAAGGATGTCAATTCTGCCAAAGTCAGCTACTATATCATTAATTAATTTTTCGCCGGCTTCAAATGATGCAGCGTTTGAGGCATATCCTTTTGCTTTAACACCAAGGGCAATTAATTCGGCTTCGGTAGCTTCCATATTTACATCATAATTAAGGTCGGAAAATGCAATATTTGCACCTTCACTTGCAAACTTCATGGCAATTGCTTTGCCTATACCACGAGCAGCACCAGTAATTAGGGCAACTTTTCCTTTTAGTAGTTCCATGTTATATTTTAGTTTTTATTTGCGCCAAAGATATAAATTTAAGCTTAATAAATAAGGGTACATAAGTTTATGGTGAGGAACATGTTGACGGCATATATTTGACGATATAATATTTTAATCATATTCAACTTACAATTAAAAATATTATTATCTTTGCGCTTCAATTTATTGGACTCGTAGCATAATGGATAGTGCACCTGACTACGGATCAGGAGGTTGCAGGTTCGAATCCTGCCGGGTTCACAAAAGCAATCTGTAACAAGTTGGTTTTTGGAATATAGATATAGCAATATAGTATCCGTCTGCTCAAGTTTCCCCAAATTTTAAATTAAAAAAAATACTATTTTCTCTTTTGGGATGTTATTTTTCTTTACATTAGCCAAATTAAATACTCAAAATACATTATTGACTGCTAATGCCACAATCTTTTTTTAAATCCATCAACTTTTTTCAACACAGATTAACTTAAAGCGTAATAGAGTTTGTGTAAGTGATATTAGCATAATAAGATGTGATTGAGGGGGCGGAGCTATTTAAATTCGGTAATTATTTCATAAATATTCACACTATCAAAGGCTTGAGACACAGTAGTATATTAATATTTTTATTATCTTTACAGATAAATTTATACTTATCTTTATGATAAAGGCAAAAGAAATATTTCACCGTGGGGCAAGGCGAATTCAGTTAGATTTTAAGTATGACATCAAGTTAATTTCATTGGTAAAGAAGATTTATAATGCCAGATGGAGTAAGACAAGAAATGCATGGCATGTGCCTTATAGTGATCGGTCGGTTGCTGCGTTGCGAGAGATGTTCCCAAACATAAATTTAGATTGTTATAAGGGTAAGGTAAAAAGTACAGTACCAATAAAAGTTACTAATATTAAGCATGTTAGCATACGATATAACAGGCAACAAAACTTACTTTACATAGATACGCCATTTGAGCTTAAGGATAAAATTAAGAAGTTAGAGCAAGCGAGATGGCATGTTGCAGGCAAATTATGGATTGCGAGTGCAAACAGTGAAAACTTTAATCAGATTGAGGACGACATTAAGGGTTTGAATACTAAGGTTACAATTACAGAGAGTAATTTTTCATTGTTTGATTTAAAGAAGGAAAACTACAAAAGTTTGGGTAAGTTAACAGCTTCTCATAAAAATGAGTTATCCGGTTTTAAAATATGGATGGTTCAAAGGAGGTATTCTACAAATACAATTGAGGTATATTTGAGTTGTGTTACTATATTTTTCAGATATTATTTTAACAGATCAATTGAGGGGATAAGTGTAAAAGACATTGAGAACTTTAATAGCAATTTTATTATAAATAACAGATATTCAGCTAAAACGCAGAACCAATACATAAGTGCGATAAAGTTATTTTACGTTAAGATGAAAGGAATTCATTACGAAATAAACTCAATTGAAAGACCTATAAAGTGGAAACAATTGCCAAAGGTACTACCAATTGAACAAGTTCAGGCAATGTTAACAAGCATACCAAACATAAAGCACAAAGTAGCATTAAGTACCATTTATGGATTAGGATTACGGCGAAGTGAGCTAATAAATTTGAAGTTAGAGGACATCAGTTTTGGGAGGAATGTTGTGATGATAATAAATACAAAAGGTAACAAGGACAGGGATTTGCCGTTACCGGCAAAGTTAAAAGATATTTTTTCGATATATTTAAAGCAAGTAAGACCAAAAAAATGGTTAATTGAAGGGCAAAAGAGAGGAGAGCAGTATTCTACATCAAGTTTAAGTAACATATTTCACAAATATTGCAACAAGATAATTCCTAACAACAGCTTTTCGCTTCACAGCTTACGGCACAGTTACGCCACACACTTATTAGATATGGGAGTAGATTTACGCATAATACAAAAATTATTAGGACATAAAAGCAGCCGCACCACCGAGATATACACACATGTAAGCATGCACAATCTAAAGAACATCAAAAACCCCCTCAACGACTTCGATATATAAACAGCAAAACATGTACATATCCACCGATTTATGCTATCTTTGTACCAAAAACATAAACATATAAGTAGTTACACACCATTGTCACTTTAGTAATAAAACGAGTTCTTAAAAGGATATTTTGC
>CAZGWS010000004.1:0-21805 GCA_964528805.1 uncultured Lentimicrobiaceae bacterium
AAAAGCACAAGTCCCGGCGCACAAGCTTTGCGACAGACTTGCGCTAGGTGGGGGTGTGTTGGCGGTATGTGCTTTTTACACGGTTTCTTTTTGTCGTGGCTTTACCTTCACTTTTCTACGTATATTCCGCTTGAAGTATTCACTTAATTTTTTTTCTTCTTCTTTTGTTAATGGCTCTTGTCCACCTATGAAGTCAACGTCTAATTCTTTTTTGTTTTGTTTTGTTTTCATGATTATAAATTTGAATAATATCTATTGATAAGTCTTAGTGCTGCATTAGTATTGATTATCATTAATCTGCCCCCAAAATGAACAGCGCCCAAAGATTCAACATAATGGTCAATAAGTTGTGTCTTCGATATAAATGCAACATTTCCTTCATGTCCTCTTTGAAACGATAATTTACATGCAAAGGCAACTAAATTCCCAGGAACTCCTGAATAAATATTTCCCTTCCCTTTGTTAAATGGTGAACTTTCCACTAGATGCATATAAACATGGTCAAATTTAACTTCTAGACTAATAAGTCCTTGGACAATATTTTCATTATTAACTATGGTTAATTTGAACACATCTCTTTCAGGGAAGCCAAGTTCTTGTCGCCAATTAAATAACCAGCCTTTTTTCTTTGTTACGGATTTTAAGTCTGCTTTTGTTATTCTAGAAACAGTAGTTTGAAAACTATCATTGGAAATAACATTTCTAATCGAATTAGTCAGTTCATCAATCTCGAAATCAAGTCCCGTATTTTCTTTTTCATGCATTTAACAAAGATACTTATATTCTTTGAATTATTCAATGTTCGTTTTGTTTTTTTGCATTACCGCTAACAGGAAATATGACAAAAGATAAAATCCAGTCAATAATCTCCGATGAAATAGTAATAAACAAAATATATTTTATCCGTAATCAAAAGGTAATGCTTGATAATGATCTGGCTGAACTTTACGAAGTAGAAACCAGACGATTGAATGAACAGGTAAAAAGGAACATTGATCGGTTCCCCGAAGATTTTATGTTCCAGTTAACAAAAGAAGAGTTCGAAAACTTGAAATCGCAAATTGCGACATCAAGCTGGGGCGGAAGAAGAAAATTGCCTTTTGTTTTTACGGAACACGGGGTACTGATGCTGTCAAGCATCCTGAACAGCGATAGGGCAATAAATGTAAATATCCAGATAATGCGAATATTTACAAGAGTCCGTCAATTGTTGACCGGCAATTTAAGTGTAAAAATGGAAATAGAAGAAATTAAAAAGAAACTTGAGAATCAGGATAAAAACATAGCCCTGATATTTAGTTACCTGGACGAATTAATAGAAAAGCAAGAAAATCCACAACCCAGAAAACAAATAGGCTACAAAAGGAAAAACGAAAAATAAACCTACCCTGAATCCCAACAAAACAAAATATAGTATTTTGCAGAAAAACCCCCTCTACCGCAAGTTTGCAACTTATGGTAACAAAAACACACCAATAGCAATTATTAATGCAATTAAAGATAATCCATCATAATCAAGTAAGGACCGGTTGTTATGGATAATTGAACGTACATGTACAAGAAATATCAATTTTGGCAGCAACATAATCATCCTATAGAGTTGTCGGATAATAAATTATAGATCAGAAACTTGCTATAGAGAGAGTAGGCTTTTGAAGGCTAAATAATTAATTACTGCTATCTACAATGCCATCACCGCCGGAAATCGAAATTACTACTTTTTTAGCTCCTTTGTTAAAATTTAGCTTATTTAAATCAATCGATCTAACTTGTAAATTATCATAGGTTCGGAACATATACTTACGATTGGTTAAATCTCTAACAACAATCCACTGAGTATAGTCATATTTGGTTTTTCCTTTAGAATTTATACGTGATACTCCTTTTGGGATATCAACATTATTTATAAAATGCAATGCTAAATTTACTGCTTCGGCAGCATTGTTGGGGGGTAGGGCGTAATACAACATAATTGCTGATTTAATAAACCTAGATGGTGGCGACCAGTCTCCCGGTAATCCGATAAGACCGGCACCCTGACCTAAAGGCGAAAATGGCTCACCATTAATATTATTTATTGAATACGGATTATTTGGTGACAGGTTTAAATAGTTGCGTAGGTTAGTTATGTGCCAATCGTACGGCGGAGAGTTTGTAAGTACGCCAACTTTATTATTGTAAACAGCCAAGCCTTTGGCAGTGTATTCAATAATTATTGATTTACCGGAAGCGTCAGTTATATCATAATGAATTGGGCTGATATTTGCCAAGGCTTTAATTTGGCAAACATAAACAGATTTAATAGCATTTTCCACCTCTTCAACAGTACTAAAGTTACCCAGTACCCAAGAGCCAAAATCAAGATTCCAAAGTGCTTTATCACTTTCACCTGATGGAACTTTTTGATAAACTGTGTAGCCGGGTAAGTAAAGTGCTCCAAATGATAACCCTGCTTCATTTAATCCGTCCAACGCAAAGTGATAGCCAAGGGTATTCATATATACATAACCATATTTATTTGTCCACTGCAGGCCAGGTGTGCTATCAGATGTAATACTTGTAAAAGTTTCTCCCCTTGGTTGCAAGTTAACTGTAGATTTAAGGTCAATCTCAAATTCCATGCTTCTTACGTTTACTACTGAGGCATCTTTTGCTTTAATCAGAATTTCGGTGCAGGCTTTTGAAGTGTTAATGGAAAATAGTAAAGTACCTGCAATAATTATTAATAATTTTTTAGATGCCATGAGATTATATTTTTAGTTTTAAATGGTGCTAATGTAGTAAACATTAGCAATTAAAGCAATATTATTGAGTGATAATACTTTGCGCACCACTTTAACCCTTTAGTTATCAAGCCGATTTCAGGTAAGGAAAATCCAAGATAAAATTAAAAATATTCCTGTTTGACTCTTCCACTATAAGTTTACACTTAAGCCTGTTTTTCGATTGCGATTACAATCATATGGTTGTATATACTAGTAAAACAGCACATTACAGTACCGTAAACCATCCAAAACCTAACGACTCAAAAACCATATTATTATTATTCATACTAAAACCGTTTGGAAATAGTACTGCAAGGTTGCTTTTGTTTATTGGATTAATCACTTCTATTTTTTTTGAAGTAAGATTGTTAATTACAAGAATTCTCTCATTCTCATATTCACGTAAATATGCCAGTACACTATCAATATCATTGCCTTTATCATCTTTAATATTGACAAAGTTCATGCTACCACGCCCAAATGTTTTAAAATCTTTACGCACGTTAAGCATACCGCTTATAAGCTCAAAAACCTGTGCGTGGAAGTTCTCAGGATGCTTTAAATCTTCTTTAAGTTTTTCCCAGTCTATGCGTCCTCTAACCAAAAATCTTGTGTCATCTTTTCCGGTAATCTTTATCTGTTCGTTGTAATATTTCTCATCATTTAACTTCCCAAATTCATCACCGTAATAAACAACGGGAGTCCCTATTAATGTTAGCATAAGTGAGTACGATAATGCAATTTTATTAATATCCTTCTTAAATAACTCTGACAATCGTGCCGATATACCTTCGCCAACTCTAAAATCCCATCGTGGGTTATGGCAATAATTATTATGGATGTAGCTGCGATCTTCTTCACTTACATATACTAATTCAAGACTCAGTTCATCATGAACGCGCAAAAACGTAAACCACTGATTATCACCATTAATAACTGGAGTAATATCAGTACTTAATGTATGTTTAATTGGTTTACCACTTTCCATCGCTAACGCCTTAAACATCATAGGCATAAGCGGAAAATGATATGCTGCATGACATTCGTCGCCGTTTCCGAGATACTTAACCACTTCATTAGGAGGTTGGCATGCTTCTGCCAACAGTAAACACCCCGGATTTACATAATCGAGTATTGCCCTAAAAAACTTGACGATTACATGGGTGTTATCAAGATTTTCGCAATTTGTACCATCAACTTTCCATAAGTATGGTATGGCATCTGCCCTAAAGCCATCAACACCAATACCTTGCCAATACAGTAAGTTGTGCGACATTGCAAATAATACTTCGGGGTTCCTGTAGTTCAAGTCGGGCTGAAAACTAAAAAATCTATGAAAATAATACCTGTTGCCCAATTTCTCCCAGTTCGAGTCTTCAATACCCTTAAATAATAAGCGAGCATCCAAATATTTATCGGGTTTATCATTCCAAATATAGAAATCGCTATACTTATTATTTTCAAGCTTCTGCGATTTTAAAAACCACGGATGCTGATCGGAAGTATGATTTATTGCAACATCAAATATTACTCTGATGCCCCTGCTGTGTGCTTCATCTATAAATGTACCAAAAACTAACTCTTGCTCCTCACGAGTACTGTCGTCAGATAAACCTAATAATTGTGGGCGAATTCGGTCGTACTTGCTAATATCAAAACCGGCATCTCTCATTGGCGAAGCAAGTATCGGCAACAGCCATAAACAATTTATTCCCAGCCTCTGAATATAATCAAGTTTTTGAGTAAGTCCGTTAAAATCAACATTATATAAATCAACATAAAGCGAGTAAACAATTGCATCTTTATACCAGTCGATATTTGTTACTTCACTTTTTAATTGTGTTAAAGATGCAAGAAAATCATCAAGTTTATCAGTAGGTAATTCAGGATAAAGATTTTTCCAGTAACTGTAAAGCAACAACTTATTATTCATAGTTTTATGAAGTTTATATCTTCACAAAAATAGTATAAAAGCCGTCTTTCCAATGAAAAATCTATTCTTATCAATAAAAATAGAAAACAAAAAAAAGTAAATAGTTGCTATGCTCTATATCAATCGTTTGCATAAGATTATTGCGTAATATATTTTATTGTAAAGATTGACATTCATCGCAAAAGGGTTATAATGGGAACTGTACTTAGGTATCATGCAGTGAAATATATTATTTTTGGAGAAAAAATATCAATATGAAGTTACTGAAAGAATTGCTTTTAACTACCTTAGTATTTTTAATGGCAACGCAATTATTTTCTCAACAGATTAACCTCGAACGAATTGACCCCCCATTTTGGTGGATAGGCATGAAAAACCATAACCTTCAACTCATGGTTTATGGTAAAAATATTAGCGAAACTCATCCTGCAATAACTTATCCCGGAGTTAAACTTATAGAAACCATTCAGGTTGAAAGCCCTAATTATTTGTTTCTAAATATTGTTATTGGTAAAGATGCAACACCCGGCACATTTACCATTGATTTTAAAAAGGGGAACAAGGTAAAGGAAACATATAAGTATGAATTAAAAAAGCGTAATAATGCACCCGGTCTTCATCAGGGTTTTGATAATTCGGATGTTATTTATTTACTGATGCCCGACAGGTTTAGCAATGGTGATACAAGTAACGACGATATGCCAAATATGCTTGAAAAGGCTGACAGAAAAAATCCCAATGGTCGTCATGGTGGCGATATTGCCGGCATTAGCAATAAAATGGATTATCTATCCAACCTCGGCGTAACGGCTCTTTGGATAAATCCTCTGCTCGAAAATAATATGCCCACCTATTCATATCATGGCTATGCTGTTACCGATTTATATAAAATAGATTCGCGTTTTGGCACCAACAATGATTATGTAAAACTAGTTGAAACCGCACATTCAAAAGGGCTAAAAGTTATTATGGATATGATATTTAATCATTTGGGTACAAATTATTACTGGAAAAATGACTTGCCAATGCACAACTGGTACAACGAGTGGCCAAAGTTTACACAATCTAATTATAGAGGAGGCGTTGTAAGCGATCCACATGCTTCTGAATATGATTATAATAAAATGGTTAAAGGGTGGTTTGACATTACAATGGCCGACCTTAATCAGGATAACGAATACATGGCTAATTTCCTGATACAGAATAGTATATGGTGGATAGAATATGCCGGCTTAGATGGTATCCGTCAAGATACATATCCATATCCTTATAAAGATTTTATGGCAAAATGGATGAAGCGTGTGTTAGAAGAATATCCTGATTTTAATGTAGTTGGCGAAGTGTGGCTTTCGTATCCGGCTGCCGTTGCCTACTGGCAAAATAATAATTCTAATAAAGATGGTTATAAATCAAATCTGACAAATGTGTTTGATTTTCCGTTAATGTATGCCATAAGTAAAGCCTTTAACGAGGACGAAGGCTGGTCAACGGGAACAGCAGAACTTTATGAAGTAATTTCACAGGATTTTGTGTACGAAAAACCTGATAACCTTGTTACTTTTGCTGATAATCATGATGGCGACAGACTTTACGCAAAATTAGGTAATGATGTAAATAAGTTTAAACTTGCCATGGCTTTTATGATGACCACTCGTGGCATACCCCAAATTTATTATGGTACCGAAATATTAATGGACGGTAAGCAAGGTCGCAGTGATGGCGATGTTCGTGAAGACTTTCCCGGAGGTTGGGCTGATGATACTATAGATGCTACTACTGCAGCAGGCAGAACGGCAGAGCAAAATGATGCCTTTAACTTTATAAAACGGCTGCTTAATTGGCGTAAAACAAATAGTACAGTACAATTTGGGAAGCTAACACATTACATCCCCGAAAATGGTGTTTATGTTTACTTTAGGCAGTACAAGGGTAATACCGTTATGGTAATGCTTAATAATACTACTGAAAATAAAAAAGTTGAATTATTGCGATTTGCTAATAGCATTGGAGATAATACCAAAGGCAAAAGTGTCCTCACACGGCAAAATTGGGACGAACTTAATAATATAGAGATTCCTGCAAAATCGCCTTTGATTATTGAGTTGATGAAATAATAATTATACAGGTCTCAGGTTGGGGTACAGAAAATAAAAATTGTAATTTATCCTATCAGGTCAAAGTCTGTGTTTAACTTTAATTATAATGACAAAAAAAATTAAAATTCTCTTAACACTCATTATTCTGCTGATTGTTGTTAAAATGGCAACTGCTCAGGTGGCATGGTTAACTCCCTCAAATCCACCTGCTACCGATACAGTTACCTTAACTTTTAACTCCAACACAGGCAATAAGGCTTTGGCAGATTATACTGGTGCGGTTTATCTGCATACAGGAGCAATTACTGAGCGCAGCCTTGATGGCGGCGATTGGAAACATGTTACAGGGAATTGGGGAAAGGCTGATAATCAAGTTAAAATGACTTCAATTGGAGATGGCTTATATCAATTTAAATTTGTCATTAATTCGTTTTATAACCTTCAGCCTGATGAAGTTGTTCAGCAGCTCGCCTTTGTTTTTAGAAGTGAAAATGGAGATAAAGTAGGGAAGACAAAATATAATGAAGATATTTTTCTGCCGGTAGCTGGTTATGAGCCCCCTGTTAACGATAACAAAAAATACAGCTTTCAAAGTCGAAAATTTATATCGTACATGCTTAAAGATGACATCCTTAACGTACTTACCACCAATGGATTAACACAAATAACTCCGTATTCGGCAAATATTGTAGAAGTTGCTCATTTTGCAGTTAGCGTTGCCGGTACCGACTTATCAGATGCAGTTATATTAAGTCCACAACATCCGTATTTTAAAGTGTTTAATTCAGATAATTGGCTTCGACTTGTAACCGACAGCCTTTCGGTTGTGGTTCATAAAAGTCCGTACTATATTGCTTTTGTGTATAACGGCGATACAATTTTACAGGAAGAAAAGGGTTTTTTTGAAAGAACTGATACCGATGGGTTGAGGTTTCTAATTAAAGATAATGAAAAGATTTTCGGACTTGGCGAGCGTGCTAATGGATTGAATCTAATTGGCAGCAAGTATAATCTTTATAACCGTCCCAAATATGGGTATGAAATTGGTGCGAAAAATCTTAATTATTCAATTCCGCTTATAGTATCATCAAATAGATACTTGCTGTTGTTTGACAATCCTCAAAAAGGATATGCTGACATTGGCGAAGCCGAACACGGAGTATTAGAATGGGCAGCAATTGGAGGGTTGATGAAGTATTTTGTTGTTGCCGGTGCTAATTACAAGTCTATTTCGCAAAACTATGGGAAGTTAACAGGTACGCAGCCGCTGCCTCCACTTTGGGCACTTGGCAACCTGCAATCGCGTATGGCATATCGTACTGAGGATGAAACCGATTCCATTGTTAGTCTGATACAAAAAAAAGATTTCCCTATAGATGCTGTAATTCTTGACTTTTATTGGTTTGGCGACAGCATTATGGGAACTATGGGCAGGTTAGCTTGGTATAAACCAAATTGGCCTACACCGGCAAAAATGATTTCTAATTTTAAAGATAAAGGTGTAAAAACAATTTTAATTACCGAACCATATATACTCGATACCCTTAAAAACTTTGCAATTGCAGATAGTCTTGGCATATTGGCGTTAGACAGCAATGGAAATACATATGTCAACAAGGAGTTTTATTTTGGTAATGGTGCTCTTATTGATATTTTTAAACCCGAAGCAAGACAATGGTTCTGGAAGCAGTATGTAAAGCAAATGAATATTGGTGTTGCCGGTTGGTGGGGCGACCTTGGTGAGCCGGAAAATCATCCATCAGACCAAATTCATGTTAACGGTACTGCCGATGAGGTCCATAATATTTATGCCCATTATTGGCATAAAATGTTATTTGATAATTACAGAAAATACTACCCAAACAAACGATTGTTTAATCTAAACCGTGCCGGTTTTGCAGGTTCACAACGCTACTCCATTTACCCGTGGACGGGTGATGTTTCCAGAAGCTGGGGCGGATTGCAAGCCCAATTACCACTTTTGTTAAACATGAGCCTTAGCGGTTTACCTTTTATACATTCCGATGCCGGTGGGTTTGCTCAGGGTTCAAAAAACGATGAACTTTATACGCGCTGGCTACAGATGGCATGTTTCTCTCCTGTGTTGCGTCCTCACGGTTCCGGAATCACGTCTGAGCCTGTATATTTTAACGATACTACCCAGCGAATTGTGAGAAAATTTATGAAACTGCGATATCGCCTTATCCCATATATATATACACTTGCTGCCGATGCAAACAGATATGGCTACCCTATTGTGCGACCGTTATTTTACGAGTTTCCTAATGATACAACTTGCTACTATATTACAGATGCATACATGTTTGGTGGCGAAATACTTGTTGATCCTGTTACTGTAAGTAAGCAAAAAACAAAACGTATTTATCTGCCCAAAGGCACAAGTTGGTATAATTTTTGGACAAATAAAAAAACTATGGGTGGCAGCTTTATTACGTTAAATATTAACTTGGAAACCATCCCCATTTTTATTAAAGAAGGTTCGTTTATACCAATGGTACAGCAGGTTAATACTACCGATAATTACTCAACAAAGGAACTTGTTGTAAAGTATTACTACGATAGCACATCTGTTACCAATAGTTACACAATGTTTATTGATGATGGCAGCACCTTTGGCTCAATTGATAAAAATGAGTTTGAATTACTAACTTTTAAACGTAAACATATTGACGATAACTTAACTGCTTTTTACGTTAGCGGTAATGGAGGAAAGTATAAAGGAAAACCACAAAATAGAATAATCAGCCTTGAGCTTATAGGTGGCGGTAACAATAAAAACCAATTATTTACCGTAAACGATAAGAAGTTACGGAAAATTAAACAGGACAGTAAAGCTGAAGAAGGATACTATTTTGATAGTAATAAAAATATGTGGGTAATTACTTTTGAAGTGAACAATTAGTAGTATGAGTTTCTTTTTACACATAAGAGAAATTGTAAATTCGATAAAAATAGAGGACAAATAAATCATGAAAAAAATTAAAAAACAATTATTTTCGCCAATCGCTATAATTTTGGTAGCAGCAATTACTATGGCGTGTAATACAAATTTGGCACAAAACACTAATAAAATGAAGTCAATGCATGTAGATTGGAGTAAAAATGCAAATATTTATGAGGTAAATATAAGGCAGTTTACAGATGAAGGAACAATAGCAGCTTTTGAAAAACACTTGCCTCGGTTGAAGAAAATGGGCGTTGACATACTATGGCTAATGCCGGTTTTTCCGGTTGGCGAACTTAACAGAAAAGGCTCTCTTGGAAGTTATTATGCCGTTAAAAACTACAAAGAAATTAATCCTGAATTCGGTAATATTGCTGATTTGGAGCATCTTGTAAAAAAAGCACACAAGCTCGGTATGTACGTTATCCTCGATTGGGTTGCAAACCACTCGGCATGGGATAATGTTTGGGTTGACAAACACCCTGATTTTTATGAACATACTAAAAATGGAGATTTTGTCTCACCTTTTGATTGGACAGATGTTATCTCGTTCGATTATAGTAACCACATTATGCGCGATTCAATGATAAATGCTTTGGAGTTTTGGGTTACACAAGCCGATGTTGATGGATATCGTTGCGATGTAGCCGGAATGGTGCCTACCGACTTTTGGGAAGAAGTAAGAGTTAAGTTAGATTCAATAAAACCTGTGTTTATGCTTGCAGAAGACGAAGACAATCCCAACTTACTTAATAAGGCATTCGACATGAACTATGGGTGGAAACTTCATAAACTTCTTAACAAGATCGCTCAAGGCAAGAATAATGCTAACGATATTTGGGACTACCTTGCCTGGAACAATTCAGCAGTACCGGATTATTCATACCGAATGTACTTTACGTCAAATCATGATGAGAATTCTTGGAATGGAACCGTAAAAGAGCGAATGGGCGATGCCGGTGAGGCTATGGCTGTTTTAACATATACTATTCCCGGTATGGCATTGGTTTATGGAGGTCAGGAAGCAGGGCTTGATAAGCGTCTTCGCTTTTTCGATAAAGATACAATAAACTGGAAGGAAAGTGCTTACACAGATATCTATACTAAACTTAACAAACTTAAAAAGCAAAATAAAGCACTTTGGAATGGCGAAGCAGGCGGTAACATGATTCGCCTCGGCGATGGTTCCAACTATAATGTGTTTGCCTTTTTACGACAAAAAGACAGCGATAAAGTTATAACCGTTATTAACATGAGCGATAAGCCACAATCATTTATTATTGATGGCGATGTTGTATCAGGTAAATTTAAAAATGTTTTTACCGGCAAAGATGTGGATGTTAATGCCAATTTAAATGTTAACTTGCCACAATGGGGCTATTTGGTGTTGACTAATAACTTATAGCTGATAACTATCCACAATATCATATGAAAGGTATTCTCTTCTGATAATCTTAATCTGATATATAGTATTTGCAAGAAAACGCCAAATACTGCGTTATTCTCGTTTTTGAATCACTAATTTACAATTCCGTAAACACCTTGAATTCAAAAACTTTAAAAGCCTTGTCTTTGACGCTTTCTTATCAATGACTTGAAAATGATGAATTTTTTTGCAGGCACTATGTAAGATATTTATTTTTTCTTTTTTACAGCTATTTTAAATAATAATTTATTTTTGCCATACGTTATGTACTTATTAACATAACGATAATTATTATTAAAATTTACAAGATGCAATATAGTTTATATTCAGCCCCACCGGCAAAAAACGAGCCTGTTTTATCATATAAAAGCGGTTCACCCGAGAGAGAGAAAATAATCTCAGCTATTAAAAATGCTAAATCAGAAGTAGTTGATATACCGATGATTATCAATGGCAAAGAAGTTCACACAGATAACAAAATTGAAATACATCCGCCCCACGATCACCAATATTTACTTGGTTATTACAATCGTGGTAACAGCAACGATGTTGAGGATGCAATAGCTGCTGCTTTGGCAGTACACAATAGATGGTCTTCGGTGTCGTGGAAACAGCGTGCTTCAATATTTTTACGTGCTGCCGACCTTATCGCCGGACCTTATCGTGCACGTATAAATGCTGCCACAATGCTATGTCAATCAAAATCAGTACATCAGGCTGAAATCGATTCTGCCTGTGAGCTGGCTGACTTTTTAAGGTTTAATGTGCAGTATATGACAGAGATTTATAGCGATCAACCTGACTCTGATAGCCTTATGTGGAACAGGCTTGAGCATCGTGCCCTTGAAGGCTTTGTTTTTGCTTTAACTCCTTTTAACTTTACTGCAATAGCTGGTAATCTGCCATCGGCTCCTGCCATGATGGGGAATACTGTTGTTTGGAAGCCCTCTAATACACAAATATATTCGGCGCGTATTATTATGGAAATTTTTATGGAGGCAGGTTTGCCCGATGGTGTTATAAACTTAGTTTATGTGTCAGGACCGGTAGCAGGAAAAACTATATTTTCACATCCCGATTTTGCAGGGATACATTTTACCGGTTCAACAGCAGTTTTTCAAAATATATGGAAAACAATTGGTGATAATATTTCAAACTATAAATCGTATCCGCGAATTGTAGGTGAAACAGGAGGTAAAAACTTTATTCTGGCACACGAGTCATCAAACCCCGTTCAAGTTGCTACTGCTTTAATACGTGGTGCTTTCGAGTATCAAGGACAGAAATGTTCGGCGGCTTCACGAGCGTATATCCCTGATAATATGTGGGAAGAGGTTCTTTATGAGATTAAATGTAACATGAATGGACTTAAAATGGGAACCATAGAAGACATGTCTAACTTTGTTGGCGCAGTAATCGACGAGGCTTCGTTTGATAAGCTTGCAAGCTTTATTGATGGTGCAAAACAGGATAAAGATGTAGAAATTATTCAGGGAGGGAATTACGACAAATCTGTTGGTTATTTTATTGAGCCAACAATTATTCTTACAAAAGATCCTCACTACGTAACAATGAATGAAGAGCTGTTTGGTCCAATACTAACAATTTATATTTACGACCATAATAAGTTTGAAGAAACCCTCGAATTGATTGACAACACATCTATATACGCATTAACAGGCTCAATTTTCTCAAAGGACAGGTTTGTTATTGCACATGTTATGAAAAGATTAGAATACGCTGCCGGTAATTTTTATATTAACGATAAACCTACTGGAGCAGTTGTAAATCAACAGCCTTTTGGTGGTGCTCGCGGTTCGGGTACTAACGATAAAGCCGGGTCGAAGCTAAATTTAATTAGATGGGTAAGCCCAAGAACTATTAAAGAATGCTTTTTACCCCCCGAAAGTTATAAATATCCGTTTATGACCAAATAACAAAATATGTTTCTAAAAAAAGTTTATCAATAAATCTAATACTATTATTGCACTATCGGTAATAATGGATTTAATATACTAAAAAATAAAATAAAATGACAACATTAGATACTAACAAAAATGAATTGCTTGAGCGTTTAGGCATTGTAGCTATTAATAAAGGAGTAACAACAGGAACACAATGGTTAGATACTCAGGGAGATGTAACTATATCTGTATCGCCAATTGACGGGCAAGAAATTGCAAAGGTTAAAAATGCTACAATAAATGATTACGATACTATTGTTGAAAAAGCACAAGATGCTTTTAAAATTTGGCGCAAAATTCCTGCCCCCGAGCGAGGCGAAGTTGTCCGCCAAATAGGGCTGGCTTTGCGTAAGCACAAAAAAGATCTTGGTAGTTTAGTTACCCTCGAAATGGGTAAGATTTATCAGGAAGGCTTAGGTGAAGTGCAGGAGATGATTGACATATGCGATTTTGCCGTTGGTCAATCAAGGTTGTTAAATGGGTTCACAATGCATTCTGAACGTAAAAATCACCGCATGTACGACCAATATCACCCAATAGGGTTGGTTGGTTTAATTACGTCGTTTAACTTCCCTGTTGCTGTTTGGGCATGGAACTCAATGCTGGCAGCCATTGCCGGTGATGTTGTAATTTGGAAACCAAGCTCCAAAACTCCACTTACTGCCATAGCAACAATGAACATTATTCAAAATGTACTAAAAGTAAATAATGTTCCTGAGGGTGTTTTTAACTTGATAATTGCAAAGTCTTCGGTATTAGGAGATAACTTTATTGCCGACAAGCGTATCCCTCTTTTTTCGGTTACCGGATCAACAGCTGTTGGTAAGCGTGTTAGCGAAATTGTAGGAAAACGCCTCGGCAAAACTATCCTTGAGCTTGGTGGTAACAATGCTGTTATTGTATCTGAATCGGCCGACTTAGACATGGCAATTCCTTCAATAGTGTTTGGAGCTGTAGGAACTGCCGGGCAACGTTGCACGTCAACTCGCCGAGTAATTGTACATCATAAAATTTATGATGAGGTTAAAGCTCGCCTACTAAATGCCTACGAACAAATTAGTAATAAAATTGGAAATCCTTTAGAAAAAAACACTTTGGTAGGACCACTTATTGACGCTAATTCGGTGGAAGCTTTTAAGTATTCTGTTAACGAAGTTGAAAAAGAAGGTGGTACAATATTAATTGGTGGTGAGGTGCTTGTTGGTGATAGTTACGAATCCGGAAATTATGTGGTTCCTGTTATAGCAGAAGTCAAAAATGATTATAAAATTGTTCAAGAAGAAACATTTGCGCCAATTGTATATCTAATAGTATATAATGATTTTCACGAGGCCATTGCCCTAAACAACGGAGTTCCACAAGGATTGTCATCGGCATTATTTACACTTAACATGCGCGAAAGTGAGCAGTTTTTAAGTGAAGTAGGTTCCGACTGTGGACTTGCAAATGTAAATAGTGGCACATCAGGTGCCGAAATTGGCGGTGCCTTTGGAGGCGAAAAAGATACTGGTGGTGGTCGCGAATCTGGCTCCGACTCATGGAAAGCATATATGCGACGACAGACAAACACTATCAATTATGGAAAAGAATTGCCACTTGCACAGGGAATTAAATTTACGTTTTAGGTTGGACCTTAATTGGTTAAAGTAACAATTGTTATGTCGGTACTGATAACTGTTAATAATTGTTAAAACCTGTAAATCACCCAATTGATAAATTACTTTTGCTGAATGAACAAATTGGCAACAGTTGTACTTATACCTCTTGTTACATTGGCAACCATTGGCTTGATGATGATACAAGTTTATTGGATACGCGATGCCGTGAAGCTTAAACAGTCGATTTTTGTTAAAGATGTAAATCATGCCATAAGTCAGGTAATTTACAAAATTGATAAAATAAGACTTGAAGACAGAATTACCAAACAACGGAAGTTTTACGAAGAAAATCAAAGCTCATTTAAAGTTTATGATTCTTTAAACAGGGTTATGTATTACAACTACAGGAACATTAATAGCCAAACCGACGTTGACCGTTTTGTTCAAAGCTCCAATATGGCCGGTAAGTTATTAAGCGATCTAACCTTTAACTATAATGAACAAGAGCCCAGCAACTTTTATTATTCAAAAAAAGAAGTTATAAATAAGCTTATTACTAATGCATTAAAAGAAGGAGACATTAATACTAATTTTGAATTTGGAATTTACAGCCCGGCCACCAACTCAATGATATTGCAAAAAACAGGCAACTATCCACGTGCTCTTTTAAATGAAAGCTTCGTCTTCGATCTTGCTCCGCTTATTTCATTATTTTCACCACCAAATAAGCTGTTAATATATTTTCCCAACGTAAAGAGATTCATTATCAGCCAGTTATGGCGAATGTTATTTGTGTCGGTTATTCTTTTTCTTGTTATAATTCTTTCTTTCTCCTTTAGCATATACACTATATTCAGGCAAAAACGACTTTCAGAAATGAAGAATGATTTTATCAATAACATGACTCATGAGTTTAAAACACCTATATCAACAATTGCTTTAGCTTGTGAAGCTTTAAAGGATAACGATATCCATAAAACGGAGACGTTGTACGATAATTATCTTGGTATTATTAATGAAGAAAATTCACGACTTGGGTTGATGGCAGAGCAAATTCTGCAAACCGCAATAATTGATAAGGGGCAATTAAAGTTGAAAAAGTCATTAAATGATATGCACAAAATCATTAATATTGCAGTTAACAGTAAAATGATGGCTGTTGAAACAAAAGATGGTAAAATTGAGATGCAGCTCTTTGCGGCAAATCACCAAATAACCGGCGATAGTATCCATCTTACAAATGTTATTATTAATTTGCTTGATAACGCTATTAAATATTGTGTTAAAACGCCTCATATAGTGATAAATACAAGTAATAGAGGAAATTTACTTTTGATACGAATTAAAGATAACGGAATAGGTATTAGTAAATCGAATAAGAATAAAATTTTTGATAAATTATATAGAGTTCCTACCGGAAATGTTCATAATTTTAAAGGTTTTGGCATCGGACTTAGTTACGTTAAAGCTATTGTAGAAGAACATCATGGCAAAGCTTATGTTGATTCCGAATTAGGTAAAGGATCTGTTTTTACCATCCAGTTACCTGTTAATTTGAATTTAAAAAGTTAGAGAACATAAGCGTTTAACAAAATAAATAAATACAAAATGGGAAAAGAAATAAAATTACTTCTTGCAGAAGACGATAAAAATTTAGGGAGCATACTCAAAGCCTATTTGGAAGCCAAAGGCTACCCAACGGTACTGTGCGAAAATGGTAAAATAGCCTATGAAGCCTATAAAAGAAATAATTTCGATTTTTGCGTATTGGACATTATGATGCCTGAAATGGATGGCTTTACACTTGCAAAAAAAATAAGAAAAATTGATAAACATATCCCCATATTGTTTTTGTCGGCAAAATCAATGCAGGAAGATAGAATTCAAGGTTTTGAAGTTGGTGCTGACGACTACCTTACCAAGCCATTTAGTATGGAAGAATTACTGTTGCGAATTAAGGCAATTGTGAGAAGAAACAGTACCTCTGCGAACAATACTTCAAAGTCTATTTTTAATTTCGGAAATTATACTTTTGATTACAACAGACAGCTTTTAATCATTAATAAAAAAGAACAGAAACTCACCTCAAAGGAGTCAGAATTGTTAAAGTTGCTTTGCGAAAATATTAATAATGTACTTGATCGTACTGTTGCTCTTAATAAAATTTGGTTCGACGATAGCTATTTTAATGCACGCTCTATGGATGTTTATATTACAAAACTACGTAAATATCTTAAAGAAGATTCCAATGTAGAACTTATTAATGTTCATGGTGTTGGATTTAAGTTGGTGGTAAGTTAATATTTGTATCTGATTTTTTTTCTATCTTCGCACAGTTACCTTTTTTTATCATACACATAACTTGTTGTTGTGATCATGATAAAATGGTTGCAAATACAAATTCAGCATACTTATGCAGTTGTTGCATTGGTAACTGACTACTGCGATTTACATTTATACATTCCTTATGATTTCTACAATACTTTTAGTATTTTTTTACATTTTTACACCTTTAATAATATTATATTCATGCCATAAGTTTTCATTCTTAAAACGAATTGGCGCAATAATTATCGCATATGGTGTCGGGCTGTTAGCCGGGGTGTCGGGGTTACTGCCTGAAAATAGTGCCGAAATCCAAAATATTATCGTAACCATTACAATTCCACTTTCACTCCCATTGATGCTATTTTCGTCTAATTTAAAAGCATGGACAAAGCTCGCCGGAAGTACTGTTGTATCGTTAATAATTGCAATGATATCTGTAGTAATCTCAGTAATAGTTGGTTATATCATTTTTCGTACAGACGATATAGCGGATTTGTGGAAAGTGGGCGGATTGTTAGTTGGAGTTTATACAGGAGGAACTCCCAATCTTGCAGCTTTAAAAATTATGCTTAATGTTAACAACAACACATACATATTTACGCATGCTTACGATATGATAATTGGTGCCGGGTATTTCTTCTTTCTTATAACAGTTGGACAAAAAATATTTGGTTACGTGTTACCAAAGTTTAAACCAACGTTGGCAAATAGTGATAAAAAGGTGTTTAATGATATGTCAGAAATGCCACTATGGGGGCTGCTTGAAAAGAAAAACCATATTCCAATGTTAAAAGCTCTCGGAATATCAATAGGAATATTTGCCGTTGCAGGTGCAACTACCCTGTTCACACCTCAAAACAGCCAAATGATAGTGGCTATATTAATAATAACAACTCTTGGTATTCTTTTGTCCACAGTACCATCGGTAAACAAACTTAAAAACAGCTTTGAATTGGGTATGTACTTAATCCTTATTTTTAGTATTGATGTTGCCTCTATGGTTGATTTATCAAATCTGGCAAGCGCATCGCCTACAATTTTTTATTATGTATTTTTAGTAATATTCGGATCGCTATTTTTACAGGTTATCTTATCTGCAATATTTAAAATAGATACTGATACTGTAATTATTACTTCAACAGCATTAATTTGTAGCCCCCCATTTGTACCGGCAGTTGCCGGTGCGTTAAAAAATAAAGAAATTATCGTTCCGGGTATAACGGTTGGAATTATTGGATATGCGGTTGGTAACTATCTTGGTGTTATTATAGCTGAGTTTTTACATGCAATGTAAGTTATTGAATAAAATTATAGCCGAACTACGTTTGCATAATACAACTTCAATAAGATAATTTTAATTATTGGAATTACTTCTTAATAATATCACCATCTTTATTAAAAAAGTTAAACTCCATTAATTGGTAATCGTATATAGCCGTGATAGGAATCCACTTTTTATATTTAAAAAGCCATCTCATTTGTACCGACATAAGCCTGTGGGTAAGATATGCTTGGATAAATGGATGAACACATAAGGATATTTCATTTTCATTTTGATCAAGCAACAGGTAATTGATGTTATTTTCAATTTCGTCAATTACACCCATGCTTGATTTTATTTGACCTGAGCCATCACATGTAGGACAAGGTTCAAGCACAGGCACAATGGTTTCGGAACGCACTCGTTGTCTTGTAATTTGGACTAAACCAAATTTTGTTGGAGGAAGCACAGTATGTTTAGCCCTATCTTTTGCCATTTCCTCTTGCATTTTTTGATGTAATGCACGTCGGTTTTTGGCATCACGCATATCAATAAAGTCAATAACAATAATACCTCCCATATCTCTCAGTCTCAGTTGTCTGGCAACCTCAACTGCAGCTTCGCTATTTACAATAAGAGCATTCTCTTCTTGCGATTTCTCTTTATTAATTTTATGTCCGCTATTTATATCAATAACGTGTAGTGCTTCTGTATGTTCAATAACGAGGTAAACTCCGCTTTTAATTGTAACATTTTTACCAAACGAGCTTCTAAGTTGTTTTTCAACATTAAAGTTAACGAAGATAGGTGTTTTTCCTTTATATCTTTTTACAATACCTTTTTTATCAGGAGCGATTTTCGTTATGTATGCCTTTGTCTCTTCAAACAGAGTTTGGTCGTTAACATGTATTGTATTAAAAGATTCGTTTAGCAAATCTCTTAATAGTTGCGATGTACGATCAAGTTCGCTAAGCACTTTTTGCGGTGGAGTGGCATTGGGTAATTTCTTAATTATACTCTCCCATTTGCTTATAAGGTTACGAAGGTCTGTATCTATTTCGGCAACTTTTTTATTTTCGGCTACAGTTCTAATTATAACACCATAATTATTTGGTACTATGCTATTTATAAGCCTACTCAGCCTGTTACGCTCTTCTTTACTCTTTATTTTTTGAGATATTGATATTTTTTTCGAAAAAGGAAGTAGTACAATATATCTGCCCGGGAATGATATCTCTGATGAGATTCGAGGTCCTTTAGTTGAGATAGGCTCTTTTGCAATTTGTACTAATATCTGTTGTCCCGAAGTTAATACCTGAGTAATTTTACCTGTTTTTTCAATATCTTTCTCACATTTTAGTTCTTCGTGAGATGTGAGTTTTGCCCTACCAAGAATACCTAATTTTACATATTTATTAAAAGTCCTAATTTGTGGACCAAGGTCGAGGTAATGTAAAAAAGCATCCTTTTCATAACCCACGTCAACAAATGCAGCATTAAGACCGGGCATTATTTTTTTCACCTTAGCTAAGAAAACATCACCAACAGCAAATTTGTTATTAAGCTGTTCTTTATGTAGTTCAACCAAATTTTTGTCCTCAAGTAATGCAATGTTAACCTCAGATTGATTTGAATCAATGATTAATTCTCTGTTCACATTGTTTAAATTTTGTAATTAATAATATAACAACCTCAAAAAAGGCTATTTAATGATATCATTTCTAATGAAAAAAACCATTACGCAAAACTATCATCAAAAACTGCAATGATAGTGGAATTTGCTTTAATAAATGAAGTTGATAAATAGACAGGACAAACTGTATGGATATTATTTGGAAGAAAATAATAATAACACAAGATTCCTTCCACAACCTTGTGTTATATGATATAAGAAAAAATTATTTTTTCTTATGCCTGTTCTTCCTCAAACGCTTTTTACGTTTGTGGGTCGCCATCTTGTGCCGTTTTCTCTTTTTTCCGTTTGGCATAATAAAGTAAATATTAAATGTTGTTAACTAATTATTTTGATTTTACTTCGTTTACAAAAGTTTTAGCCGGCTTAAAAGCAGGAATGTTATGAGCAGGAATGATAATTGTAGTGTTCTTAGAAATATTACGACCTGTTTTTTCAGCTCTTTTCTTAATAATGAAACTACCAAATCCTCTTAAGTAAACATTCTCACCATTAACCATTGTGTCTTTTACTGTCTCCATGAAAGATTCAACAACAGCCTGAACGGCTACTTTTTCAACACCAGTTTTGTTTGCAATCTCGGTAATAATTTCTGCCTTTGTCATCTCAATGCTATTTAAGTGATTAAAAAATTGTTTATAAGTTTGGACGGCAAAAGTAATAAACTTTTATTAAAAAAGCATGTTACACTCTATTTTTTTATTTATAATCAGTTCTTTATAAGTATTTTCAAGCAACTACCCTGAATTTTTAGATTATTTTTTTTGTAAAATTTGATAAGTTTTTGGATTTAAGGTAATATATTAGCAATGTTAAAAAAATGATTAATTTTGAATATTAGAAAATAACATTAATAATTTTAAATTTTATACGATGGCAGGGTTGAATAAAGTAATTTTAATTGGGCGAATAGGTAGAGATCCGGACACCTTTATTTATGATGATGGAACAAAAAAAATAAGTTTTTCGCTTGCAACAACAGAGAGCTACAGAGACCGGGGGACAAACGAATGGAGGGAGCAAACCGAATGGCATAATATTGTGGGATACAGATATTTAGCTGACAAAAAAATTGCTAAAGGTGATTTAGTTTATATTGAAGGAAAGATTAAAAGCAGGAAATATAAAGATAAAGACGGTAACGAAAAATATTTTACAGATATACTCTCTGAGAAAATAAACTTATTGGGACATCCAAAAAGTGCATCTGAGTATAGCAATACTGCCGATAGTTATAATACTAAGGAGAACGATACAAATACTGAAACGCCTAATCCTAAAACCGCTGATACTCCCGTGGATGATCTTCCATTTTAAGTATTATTTTTCTTTGTAATTTTGCCAAGCTTTTTTTATATAAAAAATTATTTTGGAATACGTTGAAATAGATTCTTTTATAAGTTGTTTGAATATAGTTTCAGAACCGTTTTTTCTTGGATTTACCGGTGGTATCGTATTAGCATTAGCAATTATTTTAATTTTACTATTGTTTTCAGGTTTAATTTCCGGATCTGAAACGGCATTCTTCTCTCTTTCCCCTTCGGATATCGATAAAATAAAAATTAGAAATAGCAAAAAGGATAAGGCAATAATTCGATTGCTAACAATGCCAAAACAGTTGCTGGCAACAATTCTTATTTCAAATAATTTTATTAACGTAAGTATTGTAATATTATCAACTTATGTTACGGCAAATTTATTTAATTCGCACTCAAATGAAGTATTAATACTTATAATTCAGGTTGTTGTAATAACCTCTATCTTGCTTATATTTGG
>CAZGWS010000004.1:21905-36980 GCA_964528805.1 uncultured Lentimicrobiaceae bacterium
TATTAATACTTATAATTCAGGTTGTTGTAATAACCTCTATCTTGCTTATATTTGGAGAAATCATACCTAAAATTTTATCAAATAATGAGCCTGTTTCGGTTGCTACCTTAATGGTTCTGCAATTGGGATTCTTAATATGGTTATTTAAACCTTTGAGTACCATACTAGTTACTTCAACATCATTTATTGATAAAAAAATTGGTAGAGTTAGTCATGATATAATTCTTAGCGACTTAAGTGATGCCATTGAATTAACATCGGATGCCGGTGTATCAGACGATGAAAAACTGATACTAAAAGGTATTGCCACTTTTGGTGAAAAAGAAGCCAGCGAAATTATGGTATCCCGAGTAAACATTACTGCTGTTGATATATCGCTTAATTATGACGAAGTAATTGATGTTGTACTTAAATCAGGGTTTTCTCGAATACCGGTTTATAAAGAAACTCTCGACAGCGTTATGGGAATACTTTATATTAAAGATCTTCTGCTTTTTTCGGGTGATGATAAAAATAACAGCTGGCATAAACTTATTAGAAAGCCTGTTTTGTTTGTCCCCGAAAACAAAAAAATAAACGATTTATTACAAGAGTTTAGAACAAAAAAAATACATCTTACAATTGTTGTTGATGAGTATGGAGGAACTTCGGGCATTGTTACAATGGAGGATGTTATTGAGGAAATTGTCGGTGAAATAAGCGATGAGTTTGATGTTGAACCACAGCAGTTTAAATACGATAAAATATCAGATAATATTTACATTTTTGAAGCTAAAACTCCCATGGTTGACTTTTGTAAAATACTTAACATTGATGATGATATTTTTGACGATGTAATGGGTGAGTCCGACTCACTAGGAGGACTTATTCTGGAGCTGGAAAGTAAAATCCCTAAGCCCGGCGATGTGGTTAACTTCCTGCAATTTAAATTTGTAATTACTGATGCTGACCAAAGAAAAATTAATAAAATTAAAGTGCTTATAGTTGATGAAAAAGATAATTAATAAATATAGTTATAGCATAATATTGGTAATATCTGTATTACTGACTTCATGCAATCAAAATTACACGCCCCTACCTCGCGGATTTTTAAGAATTGACTTACCTGAACACAAGTATTCCCTTTCGGATACTACATTTCCATATTACTTTGAATATGCACAAGAGGCAGAGCTACAGCACTCACAATATAATCCAAATCAAAAATACTGGATTAATATTGTATATCCTAAGTTTAAAGCCAAAATATATTTGAGCTATAAGAGTATTCATAATAATTTAATACAATATCTTGAAGACTCTTATACTTTAGTCTCAAAGCACATCCCCAAAGCTGATGCAATTAACGACAGCGTAATTATAAACAAAGCAAAACATGTTTATGGATTAACTTATAAAATAGAAGGCAATGGTGCTGCATCTCCTTTTCAGTTTTTTGTAACCGATAGCACTTCACATTTTTTACGTGGGGCTCTTTACTTTGATATTGTACCGAATAACGATTCTCTTGAACCGGTAATTAATTTTATTACCAAAGATATAGATCATCTTATAAATACTCTGCAATGGAACAATAAAGCTACTGATAAGTGAAAATTAATAATGTTGAACCATTTAAACCACGAAAATAGTTGCCCGGGAAAATGCCATAATGCTGAACAGTTTATCACTCTCCAACATCAATCCTCAATCCGCTTGAGTGAGCTGCAAATTCAGGGGCATACATACTTTGTATAGTGGCTATACCATTAGTAAAACTGCCTCTTTGTGTAATATACAAAGGGTATTCAAGTACGTATGTCCCTTTTCTTAAACTGCGGATAAAGAACTCGGTACTTACATCTGTTATATTCTTGTAATACCATAATCCTCCTCCGTATGAATAGCCTGATGTTTGCGAAGCAGATTCAAAAGTAGTTGCACGCATGTCGGTAAGTTGCACGTAATCAATGTCTCTGTCGGATGTAATTATTAACCTTACAACAACTTTGTCCCCGGTTTTTAGCACTTGTTTTGGCTTAAACGGCTCAAGAACAGGCCCATTGTTAGTTTGTTTCTCAACAAAAAGCTTTTTTGTAACCGATAATGGTGAACTGTAAGCTTTTATTTTATCTAATTTCTCGAAATACTGCCAATATGCTGCACCCCAAGCAACATGGTTATTGATATTTGTTACTGTAATATTTGCCATTTCCGGTGTAATTTCGTTACCCGACCATGATGTGCTGAAATATCCTGTACCTGCCTGTTTGATATCATCAGGGTTACCTGCTACATTAATAGTATTGTTGCCAACTGTAATATTCACCATATTATTGTCATTCAAGATATTATTGCCATTCATAAGCAAAGCAAAAATTGCTTCAGCTGTTGCTGATGAGGTGGTCCAATGCTGAGTTTGCTTCTGCTTTAGCAACCACAATTTAAGTTGTTCAATTGTATTGCTATCGTTAGTTAATCTATCCATGGCTTCTATCATCATTGCTTGTGTTTCAACAGGAGCATTATACCAGTTCCATCCTGCATCCTGACGCCAATACATTCCCATTTCTTTACTGTATAATGCTCTTTCTTTTAATGAGCGAATAATTGCCTCTGATTCATTACGGAATCCAAATTTATTAAGTGAAATTGCAATCATTCCCTGAAGGTAATTAGATTGCTTTAACCAGTATTTTTTTTCCTGCTCAACATAATAATCAAAAGCTGCTTTTGATTTTTTGGGGATTGGTAGAAGATTAATGAGCAGAGCCCGAAGGTATAAATATTGTGTTTGTGTACTACTTACATGCAAGCTGTTAATTTGGTTGCCATTGTTTTTCTTAAGTTTTTCAAAATCCTCAACAATTCTGCCATCAAGCCAGGCAACGGCTCTTCTAATCATCTCGTAACGTCGATTGTTACCTGTTAAATCAACTACCCCTTTATCATTAAGCTTTGCCATCCCTAACACAATTGTTTGCGTAGTATGCCTGTCGGCACGCATACCTTTAAACCAAGGCCATGCCCCCGATGGCAGCTGAGACTCCCTAAGCTGATTAAGATAATTTTGTTTTTCATTTTCCATACGATTGGCATCAAATAAAACAGCTAACTGCCTTTTCTGATACGACTCCTTTTCGGCATCAAGTACCCAGGGCGTTGATGATAAAATTGTGCTTTTTAGCGATTGGTTTTTTTCAAGGTTTGACAGAAAAGCATCTTTTGGGCTGTTTTTCCAACTTTCAAAAACTGATTTTATTTTAGGGTTGCTTGCCACTATGAATGAAGATAACGCATTTGCGAAGTAGCTGTTAAAGATGGCTGTATTGCTTTTGTTTTTAGGAGTGCTAAGATATGGCAAAGCCTGAATTGCATACCACGCCGGATTTGAAGTAAACTCAACTGTATATCTGTAGTTACTAAGAGTAGTGCTATGCTTGCCTTTATTTGCTAATCCGCTAAAAGTAAAATCAGCTGTGCTATGCGCTGTTACATTCATGGGCAGCGTGTTGGTAACAAGCTTTCTGTTTGTTAAAACAGGGAACATTCTTTCTTCGCCATCACTAAAAGCCGGCGTTGAAGCCGTTATGCGGTAGCCAATCATACTTACATTATTAGGTATAATCAATGTCCAGCTTACAGTAGTGCTTTGTTTTGCCGCAATTGTTTTGGATTCTGTATCTCCTTTTACAAATAGCGAAGCAGGGCGCATCGAAAGCGCATCAAAAAACTCAATATTTGCTTTGGCAACTATTTCTTTATCAGTAAAATTAATGACTTTTGCTGTAAATTTCAGAGTATCACCTTGTCGTACAAATCTCGGCGCATTTGGAATTATCATCAATTCTTTTTGTGATTTTATCTTTTTTACAAAAGTGCCTACTTTAAGATTATTGGTATAAGCAAGCATCATTATTTTCCATTCGGTAAGAGCGTCGGGGGTTGTAAATTTGAATGTTACGTTTCCGGCTGAATCTGTTACTAAGTTTGGGTAAAAGAAAGCCGTTTCGTTGAAGTTGTTGCGTAACGGAATTATCGTCTTTTGTTTGTTGTTTTTTGGAGGATTAGCCGTGGTTACAATATTTTGATCTTTGTTGTTTTGATTACCATTATTATCAACGTTGGCAGCTTGCTCTAAAACTTCAGATTTACGCATTCCCCCATCCATAGTTCCCTGAACAAAATAATTACTTCCGTTAAATTGAAAGCCAAACCAGTTAATTTGTGGATAATGAATTTGTTTGGGTTGATAATATTTAATATCAGGCATATTTAATGCTGATGAAAAAGCTGTTGTAAATTGATTTGATTCCCATCTACGTGCCTGTAGTTTATTATGGTACAGCTTCATCTGCCAGTTATTAGCCTTAAAAACATCTAACGAGGCATCATACATTCCGGCAAGTAATTGCGAAGCAAGTTTATTGTTGTTAGCACCACTTACTGTTACACTCCACACCTCTTTTGCACCGGGAGTGAGGTGGTTACGGAATGTATTTAGTTTAATGTCGAGTTTTTTATTGGTAAAAGGAACGTTAACGGTTAATTTATTTGAGTACAGGTGGTTGAATTTCACCATGGCAATATTAATTGAGAAATTGCCTCTGTATGATTCCAAAACAGGTATGTCAATTATTTTCTGTCCTTTGCTTATTGTAACCCACTGTCGTTCAACGATATTATTTCCATTCATAATCTCATACATGAGTTGTGATTTTTTGGCGGCAGTTCCAACCACAAGTTTAAGCGTCTCACCCGGCTCAGCTTCTTTTTTTGAAATAGCAAACCAGCTAATCATGTTTCCTGGAAGTTTTTTGTTTGCTGATGAGAATAGTGTGAAAAAATGCTTTGTGGCAACAGACTTGCCATTAACATCATTCCCGTTGATCGTGATAAGATATTCACCTATAGATAGATCACTTAGTAGCTTTTTATCTATAGCAGTTTTTCCATTTATGATAACTTGCTTTGACAATACTTTTTGTTTTGGCCAGTTATTCTTATTTTCTTCATTTTTATAGGCGGCATGAGGGAAGTCTTGTTTAAACTCATGTTCCGGAATAATATACAAATCAGGTAGTTGCCATTGTTGCTTTGTTAACAATCGCAACGGTGGTGTAAGTTTAAATATTGATATTGAAGCGTTAAATATAAGATTAGTTCCACTTAAGTTCTTGGCTGTAATAAACTGATCGTTAATTTTCTTTGCATTAATTAAATCGGGCATTTCAATATTCAGCAGTACTGTTTTGCTGCCAATACTTACATTTGTACTTGCCAACTGTACTTCACCGCTAATATCAGTAACTTCGGCATATATCTGATAGTTATAATTAGGTTCTGCCTTTTCGGGGATGCGTCCATCGGTAACGGCATTAAATTGAAAAGTGAAGATGCCGTCGGATGATGTAGTAGTACTCCCGTTTGTGATTTCAACATCACGACCGATATTTGGTGGCAACAAGTTATTATTTTTGTAAAAAGGAAGTGGTAATATCACTCTTCTCGTTACTCGGTAAGCCACAGTTGCCCCATTAACAATACTTCCCGAATAGCTTAAGGCTTTACCTGTAATTGTAACTTCATTGCCAAGTTTAGGCTGCCCTTTCAAACTGTCGAATAATACTTCAAATGTAGGTAGTTTATAGTCTTCAACCATAATTGTTACATTACCTGTTTTGCATTTAATTGTCATTTGTCCGTTTAATCCCCCGGTTGGGATACTAAACTCACCGCTAAACGATCCGTTAATGTTTGTTGTAAAGTTTTGTGTATTAATTTTTTTTCTGCCGGCATTAACAAAATCAACTTCGGTAGTAAAATTTGCGAGCAGCTTGACTTTCCCCTCCGATTCTTTAACCGTGACTCCCTTAAAATAAACTACTTGACCCGGATGATAAACAGCTCTGTCGGTAAACAAGTATGTGTGTGTTTTTGGTTTTTGTGCAGATGTTCTGTTGTAGAAATTCATATAGTTTTCGGAGAAAAGCTTGTTACCGTCTTTCTCAAACATAAATAAGTAAGTTCTGTAGTTGTTGCCATCGGTGGGCTTTATTTTTGCATAACCATATTTATCGGTAGTTAGTTTACCGGTTTCTTTAATTACGTACTCTCTCTTTCGGTTATCATACTTACGTTTAAAAACTGTAATATTAACGTCGGCAATTCGTTTACCTGTTTCACGATTTATTGTAAACATGTCGGCACTACCATCAGCTTTATTAATATTTGTTATGTAGCTTAAATTGGTTATCCAAATTGACTTAAATATTATATTTTTTGATCTGCTAAAGAGTGAGTCGTTGGATGCAAAAATGATATAATATCCGGGAGTAAGTTTTGGAATTTTTATCTCAACACTATGCAACTGTCTGTCGTTTGTTTGTGGTAATTGCTGTACCCACTTAAGCATAGGTTTCTGCTTATTAAGTTGGTTAAAAATGTAAGTGCGACGATTATTTTTATTTGCATCTTCCTTGGAGCTGCTCGCTATAATCTTAAAGTATAGTTTATTAACATTTTTAAACTTAACAAGAGACAGTATTGGTTTATTAGGCATTGCACCAATAGGCAAATCAAGGTCGAAGCTAATTTTGTTGATTTCTTCGATGAGGTTAAGGCAGTTGTTAACCCCATTAGCGTTTGGGAATGTAGTACTTGCAAGTTTGCAAATACTGTCGGCTATTATTAGTTTATACCTGTTACTTTCGTCAAATCCGGGTACATAATTACTACCTGAAATATAATATTGTTTTGCTAATACGTATGCAACTGACACAAACTCGGGCTTGTTGCGATAACTATCAGCCAACTGCTTTAATGCGGTAATATAGTTACCGGTATTTATTTTATTTTGCAACGAATTGTCGAATACATATTGCAAGCGTCTTAAATCAAGGTCAACCAAAGCCTCAACATTATTTTGTTTTATATGAAATGCCAGCAATTTTTGAAAAATATTTAGTGCTTTGTTTAGTGATGATTTATTGGGGTTTATACTAATATTAACAAATTTGTTTGCCGGTTGTAAAAAATTAGTGTTATTGCTGATGGCAGGAGATCCAATATTAGATAGTTGAGCATCGGTAGAAGTGAAATAGTTGAGAGCCCTATTTGCCAGCAAATCGTACAACGAAGGCCAAAAGGTAAAGTTTGAAAGATCGCCTTTACTAAGAACATCAGCAAAATTGCTAAGCTTAATTTGTTTGAGTAACGTGTTGTTTTTTAAAGATGCGGTATAATACTTATCAATTACTTCATTTAGCCTTTGGGCACTCCACGTTTTTATATCTTTACTTTTATTATCTATAATTACCTGACGTTGAGCAATATTCCATCTGTTTGAACTGTAATAGGAATGATATAATTCAGCAATTAGCGATTGTAAAATTTGCTTTTCTGGTGTTGAGGCAACCTGTAACTCAGCTTCAAAATTATGAATTGAATTTATAGTATAATCTTCCTGATAACTGCTTTGAAGGCTGATACGATATAATAGTGATTTAATTATTTGGGGATTGTTATTATTACTTTTTGCCAGTTTATATATGTTATCAACAATTGCAAGTGCCGATTTTGGTTGTCCGTTATTTTTAAAATTATCTACTTTTTCCCACAGGACTTTAAAGTCGGCGTCAGGGTGCTTAACCTGAAAGTTATAGTTAACTGTGATTACAAATAATATAATTAAGTAGGGGATTAGTTTTTTTAATGAGCTCATGGGTTGTGAATTTGTTTACTGCCAATTTTTACAAAAATAATGCCAATTTTTTGCTGTGCAACAAAACACAGATAAATATATGTTGGTACTGCGGCAGGGATTGCAATGTTAGCTTGTTGCAGTAGCTGCTGGATTTTTTGTTAGTAAACGTATGCTGACGTGAGGAAGCCCCCGGATTACTTACAAAAAACAGCAGGTACAAAACAACTATAAATGTAAAGCCCGTAGTCCGCCCAAATAAAAACCTTGCGATTCTATAATAATGTTGTTTTGCTGGTATAAAAAATATTTAGCACTTATAACTTGTACAAATACAGGTAGTTATTAATATAAAATGATATTAACGATTCTAAGCTTCTTAAAGATATCTAATATTATAACTATATTGCACGACATTTTAAAAATATTAATTAATAATATAACGCATGAAAAAAATTAAACTTATTGGTTTATTGTTATTACTTGGAGTATTTGGCTTTGGCATAAGTTGGACCATTAGCAGCGGATCGCACACTAAAAAAGAGACCCGAAAAAAGGTTAATACCAAAATTGATAACGAGCATTATTGGGTTGAGATGGCAAGAAAGGGCTATGTAGAGTTTAACCCCGAAGTAAAAGTAGCTCCCGGAATTTATACCGGAAGTAAAATTAAATCACTATCGGTTGTTACGGAAGATTCGCCTGATGTACCGGTAACGGAGATTAATTCAACACAGAGCGAGAATTCGGTTTTTGTTGATCCATCGAACTCAGATGTTGTGCTTAACTCAAATAACTCAACTCAAAATCCTGTAGGTAGTCTTTATGGTGCCAACGATTTATACTCATTTAATATTGGTGAGACATGGGAGGGTGAGGTGCAAGGCGCAGGAGGCTCAAACTCCGGTGATCCAACCACATCTATTGGCTTAAACGGGCGTTGGTATGTAAATTATATTGATAATCCGGGCGGAATGGGTATTTCATTTAGTGATGATCAAGGTTCTTCATGGGCTTCAAAAACTGTTGCGCCAAACCCCGGACAATTAGCTGACAAAAACCACATGTGGATTGATAACAGCACTACCAGTACATATCAAGGCAACTTATACATTGCATGGACAAACTTTGGCGGATCCAACGATACTGAAATTGCTTTAAGTACATCTGATGATGATGGGCTTACATGGAGTACCAACAATAACATTAGTTCAGCTGTTAATGCAGGTAGTCATAACCAAGGAGTTAATATAGGAACCGGTCCTGATGGTGAAGTTTATGTAATTTGGGCTATTTATGATGGCTGGCCAACTGATGAAACAGCAATAGGGATGGCAAAATCGTTTGATGGTGGTGTTACTTTTGAGCCGGCAGTAAGGATAATTTCAAACATAAGAGGTATTCGTACAACAGGAGTTAGTCAGAATATGCGTGTAAATTCATTTCCTGTTTGTGCTGTTGATTGCAGTAACGGTCCTGACCGCGGAGCAATTTATATAACCTGGTCGAATATTGGGACACCGGGAACAAATGCCGGATCTGATATTGATGCGTATGTTATAAAGTCAACCGATCAGGGTGATACATGGTCAGAACCAATTAAAGTTAATCAAGATGAAGCAGGGTTAGGTAAAGATCATTATTTCCCTTGGATTACATGTGATGCTGCAAATGGTATTCTAAGTGTAATATTTTATGATGATAGAAATGTAAGTAATACTGAATTAGAAACATATTGCGCTAACTCTGATGATGGTGGCTTAACATGGGAAGATTTTAAAGTAAGTGATGTTTCATTTACTCCTGCACCTATTCCGGGACTTGCTGATGGATATTTTGGCGATTATCTTGGTATTTATGCGCAAGACGGATGGGTTTATCCGGTTTGGACAGATAATCGTACCGGTACAGTTATGACATATTGCTCACCATATCAAACAAATCCGCTTAGCCGTCCTAAAGATCTTGTTGGAGATGTAACATTTGAAACAGGCGAGTGTAATTTAATATGGTCGTACCAGGAAGCGGAGGGATTCCTCAATTTTAAAATATATCGTGATGGTGAATTTTTAGCCGAAACTACCGACACAACTTTTGTAGATAATCTTCCCGTTTACGGATATTATGGATATCAGGTAACTGCCTATTATACAGGCGATTTAGAATCGAGTGCGGCAGGAACTACTGTACAGTGGGGTGATGCCCACATAAGTGTAAACCCACTTTCGTTATACGAACATTTAATTGTTGATTCAATGTCAACTAAGTATATTACTGTTATAAACACAGGGCAACTTGAGTTGAGCTATAATATTACACCGTTTATCAACAGTAAAAAAGCACCACTTGAATATTGTACCGGCAGTGGTGGCGGTGATGAATTTATTTCACACGTGTCAGTAGGCAATATATCAAAACAATCGGGTAGCACAAACTATGCCGATTATACTGATCTTTCAACTACAATGGACATTGGCAGCTCCTACGAAATAACTGTTACTAATGGCAATTCATATTCGCCTGACCAATGTGGTGTGTGGGTGGACTGGAATCAAAATGGAGAATTTGACGAAGAAATGGAACTGTACAGCACAGGTGATGGTCCTTATGTAGGTACTATTACACCACCTGTTGGTGCATTACCTGGGGCAACACGCATGCGTGTTCGTATTATGTACACAGGTAACATAGCACCTTGTGGTGAAACACAATACGGTGAAGTTGAAGATTATACTATTAATGTACAGGGATGGCTTGATATTAACCCGAGAGAAGGTGTAATACTACCCGGTGATACAAATATGATTGCTGTTGATTTCGATTCGCATAATTTGGATCCGGGTCTTTATAACGCAACTGTGGTATTCACCTCTAACGATCCCGACACCAATTCTGTTAACGTTGATGTTAGTTTATTGATTAGTGCGTTTGCAGTTGATGCAAATACAGATAATACAAGTGTTTGTTCAGGTGATGCAGCTACAATTACAACTCAAGTTTATGGAAACCCCGATACGTTGATATATGCTTGGACGTCAGTACCGGAAGGCTTTACTTCAGATACATCTGCGATTGTAGTAGCCCCTGATACATCAACATGGTATTTTATTTCGGTAAGTGATACTTTGGGAAACACTGCGGTGGATTCTGTATTTATTGATGTTTATGAACTACCAATAGTTGCTTTGGGTGCAGATACAAGTATTTGTAGTAATATCATCTGGACTTTAAATGCCGGAAATACAGGATCAACTTATTTGTGGTCAACCGGTGATACTTCGCAGACTATTATTACCGATACTACCGGATTTGGTTTTGGTGTACAGCAGTTTTATGTTGATGTTACAAACGAAAACGGATGCATGAGCTCGGACACAATTAATATTGATTTTAAAGATTGTACAGGCATTAATGAACTTGCTGAAAATGTTAGTATTAATGTTTATCCAAATCCTTCAAATGGAATATATAATATTATTCTTAACTCAATCACCGGCGTTGATGTTCAGCTATTGATTGTTGATAACAACGGCAGAGTAGTTTATACTAACAATAATGTTTTTGTTAATGGTAGAAAAAGTTTGAGAATAGATATCAGTAATAATGCATCAGGTAACTATCAGCTAATTATCAAAGGTAGTTCCGGTCTAATAAGTCATAAACTTATTATTAAATAGTGCCTTTCAATAAAGTGCAACAGCTAATAGCTGATTGACCTAATAAAGTAAACCGTAAAGGAAATGCGCATTAGTGTATCCCTTTACGGTTTTGTTTTGTGGTAAAGCATGTGTGAAGTATAATTAATTTTGAACTAAACCCGGCATTTAGTTCATAATGTTACGTTGAATTCGATTTACAATGAAATTTAGGTAAACTCTTCTGTTTCCTTAATGCGTATATTCCCTTGTAATATGACATTTATCACAAATTAATTGCCTTACAAAATTGAAATTACAAAATATTAACTTAATTAATTTTATCATATATCTATTTAATGTGCTGTACTACAATTTGTTATAATGTATTTTATTTAGAATCGTTATAAATTTATTGTTAATGTGAAAAAATTAACAGAGAGTATTGATTATTAAGTATTTTTGAATTCAGATAAATAATACCTTAATTATTAAATAAACAATTATATTATGAGAAAGACTCTTTACCCTTTAGTATTTGTGTTTGTTATCTTCTTTATGGGAGGAGATTTACTGGCACAATCAGTTACAATATCCGGCGAAGTTCGTCCACGATATGAATACCGTCATGGTTACAAAAGCCTCATCCCTGATGGTAAAGATGCTGCAAATTTTATTTCACAGAGGACACGACTTAATGCATTTTTTGGTAACGAAACGTTTAGGTTTGGTTTAGTTATTCAAAACGTATCTGTTTGGGGCGATGTTAAGCAACTTAACGTGAGTTCATTAAACGGAACGGCTATTCACCAGGCATGGGGTGAAGTTATTTTTAACAAAAAATTATCTATCAAGATAGGTAGGCAGGAGATTGTTTATGATGATCACAGGATTTTTGGTAACGTAGGATGGGCTCAACAAGCTCGTAGCCATGATGCTGCTATTATTATGTATAAACCTTCAAAAAATCACAGAGTAGATATAGGACTTGCCTATAATGCAAACGGTGCATCTTTATATAAAACAGATTACACCGGTAGTTATCGTAGTTTCCAGTATTTGTGGTATCACGGTACCTTTGATAAGGTTGGGGTTAGTTTTTTGGCATTAAATAATGGTGTTGCCTATGAAGATAATGCTGACTCAACACAAAAAGTTGCTTATAGCCAAACAATTGGTCCTCGTATAACATATAAAAATGCCGGCATAACAGCAAATGGGGCTTTTTACTACCAAGGTGGCAAAGATGCATCTGATAATTCGCTATCGGCAATGTATTTTTCAGCAAATATAGCTTATAAAATTACTAAAAAGTTTAGTGTAGGAATTGGTGGAGAATACCTTTCCGGAACATCGTCAGAGGCTAAAGCAGGAGGTGAAACAGATAAATCGTTCAAACCACTATATGGTACAAACCACAAATTTAACGGTTGGATGGATTATTTTTATGCAGGTAGTTACATGAACGGTAATGGTCTTGTGGATATTAATTTACCTATAATATATAAGGTAGATAAATTTGTATTTAAATTAATACCACATTATTTTACAGCAGCAGCAACAGTAGCTGTCAAGCAAGCTGATGGAACATGGAAAGATTATAACAATGGTCTTGGAACCGAGATTGATTTTACAGTTGGCTATGTAATGTCGAAGAGTATGGTAATAAGTGGGGGTTATTCACAAATGTTTGCTACTGAGACTCTTGGTGTAATAAAAGGCGGTAATTACCAAAACACAAATAATTGGGCATGGGTAATGTTTACCTTTAAGCCAACCTTTTTCAAATCAAAATAAACAATAAAATATATAAAGATGACAACAAATTTAAACACAAAAAGAACAATAATTGGGATGCTGAGGTTAGTATTTTTTGTGGTACTATTAATCACCTTCAATAATGAAGTTGTACGCTCACAATCCAACCCTAAAGACGAGTTAGTTATTGATGATGCAACAAGTCATTGTATCAGCTGCCATAGTGAAAAAAATGCCGGAAGAACAATTGTTGAACAATGGAAGATTAGCAAACATGCAGAAGCAGGCGTAGGTTGCCTTGATTGTCATGGCGCTGATAAAGCAGATGTTGATGGTTATGAACATGAAGGGGAGTTTATTGCTACTATTGTAACACCTAAAGACTGCTCACAATGCCACGAAGAGGAAACAGAACAGTTTACCACCAGTCATCATGCTGATGCAGGCATGATTATGGGTTCTCTTGATAATGTACTTGCCGAAGTAGTTGAGGGACATGCTGCTTTTGAAAATAATTCAAACCCGGCTGCTGCCAATGGTTGCTGGCAGTGCCATGGCTCACGAATTGAGATTCAGAAAGATGCTAAAGGTAATAATATGTACAACGAAGCCGGTATTTTATTGTTAGAGCCAAAAACATGGCCAAATACAGGTGTGGGACGAATTAATTTGGATGGCTCAAAGGGGTCGTGTTCAGCTTGTCATAATCGTCATACTTTTGATGTAGCTCAAGCAAGAAGACCTGAAAATTGTGGTAAATGCCACATTGGTCCCGATCACCCACAATTGGAGATATATAATGAATCGAAGCATGGGATAAATTTTTATGCACATGTTGACAAAATGAACCTTAGTGCACAGCCGTGGATTGTAGGTCAGGATTATTCAGCTGCTCCTACCTGTGCAACCTGCCACATGAGCGCAACTCCTACTCAGCCAGTTACTCACGATGTTGGCGATAGAATTAGCTGGACATTGAGACCTAAGGTAAGTGAAAAAATTGACGCTGCCGAAATTTCAAAATTCAAGGCTCGCGGTGAAGAACTTCCTAAAGGGTTTTTAACTTGGGAGCAACGCCGACAGAACATGAAAAACGTTTGTTTGCAGTGTCACACAAATGATTATGTGAATAATTTCTATTTTCAATATGATAGTGAGGTTAACATGTATAACGAAAAATACGGCAAACCAGGATTGGCATTGATGAAATCGTTAAAAACAAACAAACTTATTTCATCTATACCATTTGATGATAAAATTGAGTGGGATTATTTCTACTTGTGGCATCATGCCGGAAGACGTGCAAGAATGGGTGCTTCAATGATGGGACCTGACTATACGCAATGGCATGGTAACTTCGACCTCGCTGACATATTTTATACAGAAATTGTTCCCGAAATAAAGGAAATTGTTGCTCAAGCCAGAAAAGATGGTAAGACAGTTGCTGCTGACAATGTTGAAAAAGAATTAGACAAAGTTCTTAACAGCCCAATGCACAAATGGTATATTGGTAAATCTGACCCTAAAGATGTTGCAGCAAGAAAAGCCGCAGCAAAAATATTCCGCGAAAGATATTCGCAAGACTAAAATTAACCTGCCTAAAGTTCCAACTGTGCTTTATTTTAATATAGAGCATAGTTGGTTTACTTTTGTAGCTTATAGTAATTATTGCGTTTTAATATTTCATTTTAGTATTTACAATATTTTCTATTAATGCTCTAAACCTCATGCTTCTAACTATCTGTAGCATTAACTATTAGGTGTTGTAAGCAAACGATTTTTATCTCAAGGCTTGTTCGTAGTTTGTTAGAATCAAATCTCGTATCAAATTGGAATTATGCTGATTTATCAAAATAATAATCCCCCAATCGGATTTTTTATCGTAGGCAATTACTGAAGAACATGCGAATGTGTCTCCAGTTTTATAAAAGAAGAAGTCATCTCCATTTCTTTCAATTTCCTGTCCTAAACATATTTCGCTTTTTGTATTTTTGAAAAATG
>CAZGWS010000005.1:0-35989 GCA_964528805.1 uncultured Lentimicrobiaceae bacterium
ATAATATTAATATCTTTTTCATCGTATACCCCCTCTTTCTATTTAAGGGTTTGTGAGTTCCGATTTTTCTTCACATCAGCTAATTCTTTCTGTAACTCAATTACATATAGTGTTAATTCTTCAACTTTTTGTAATAATAGAATTTGAAACTCACTAACATTCAGCCCATCTTCCTCCATCTCCTTTGCAGAAGGTATCAGGTAAGTGATTGTTTTGGTTTATAAAATATTCAAGTTCCTTGAGGCTTCTCAGTTTAAAATCATTCGCAAGCACATAATCTGCTCCACCACCTGCAGTTAATGATACTTCAATCTCCTGAGCTAAAATTTTACCACTAACTTCAACCTCTTTGGCCGTCAATTTACTACCCACATCAACACTGCTTGCATTAATTATTGATGCATTAATATCATTTGCTGTGATACTTTCAGATACTGAGAGAATGCCACCAACAGATAGATCTCTGGCTATAGTTACATAACCATCATAATTTATTTTCAAAAAGTTCATATCCTCAAATGTGAATTGGAGACTTGGTGGGCCTGTTATATATTTAATTCTCCATTCACCGTTCGCATCACTAAACAAAATACTGGGACCTGCTGAATTAATTATTCTTAGACCTTCATCAAGGAAATAATACTTTGATTGTGGAGTATAGACTTCAAATCTATTACTTGGCATACTCATTCCAATCCCAATATTTCCATTTAGCTCAGTAATTACACTATTGCTAATAGAATGTTCTCCAGTCCATACAGGAATTTTTCCAACTATTCCTGTCCCATATACTATTGGCTCACTTTGTGGTGGAGGTGTTTCTCCTTCAGTTATTTGTGCTTGTACTAAATTACTAGGCAAGTTTAATAAAATGATTGAAAAAAAGCAGAGCGATTTAAGAATTTTCTTGTAATTTTTCATATAATTGTATTGAGGTTAAAAACTAAAGTGTTTTAATAATGATATTCTTCTATAAAAAGTGTTACTTTCGGTCAATAAAAATTGCACTATTTCAGTACTTTTTAAAAGTATATAAAATTTACTTAAGGAAAACATTTTGTCATTATTTATAAACATTACAAATAGCAACAAAACAATTCTAATAATGAAGAATCTATTCCCAATTCTGTTTGCAGTCATTATTGCCAGCTGCTCCTCCCCCACAAAAAAAGAATCTATATTTAAAACTCCTCCCCGGTGGGCAAAAAGCCAAATATGGTATCAAATATTTGTTGAACGCTTCAGCAATGGTGATTCAACTAACGACCCCACCCCACAAAATATGTATGCAGTTAGCAACTTTAACACCGTACCTGATAACTGGAAAATAACACCATGGACTGCAAATTGGTATAAAAGCGATCCATGGGCAGCAAACATGAAAGGTGATTTTTATTCAAAACTGCAATACCGCAGGTATGGTGGTGATTTACAGGGTGTTATTGATAAACTTGATTATTTACAAGACCTTGGTATAACGGCAATTTATTTTAATCCTTTGAATGATGCACCATCGTTACATAAGTTTGATGCCCGAAACTGGCGACATATTGACGTTAACTTTGGTCCTGACCCTGATGGCGATAATAAAATAATTGCTACAGAAGATCCCGGAGACCCTGATACTTGGCAGTGGACTTCTGCCGATAAGCTTTTTCTTAAACTTGTTAGTGAACTTCACAAACGTGGCATTCGTGTTATTATAGATTACTCGTGGAATCATACCGGTGTTGAGTTTTGGGCATTCAAGGATATTCAAAAAAGCCAACAAAACTCACTATATCATGACTGGTATGATATAGAAGCATTTGATAATCCTAACACCGCCACAAATGAATTCAAATATCATGGATGGTTTGACATACAGAGTCTTCCTGAAATTAAAAAAGTTAACATTACTACTAAAAGAACCCCGGGTCATCCCTACGAAGGTGATATAAATGAGGGTGCTAAAAATCATATTTTTGCAGTTACTAAACGATGGCTTGCCCCTGGTGGAGACACAGCTAATGGCATCGATGGTTATCGCCTCGATGTAGCCGATCATATTGGATTAGGGTTTTGGCGCGATTATCGCAAATTTGTTAAATCGGTAAAACCGAATGCGTATTTAATTGGCGAAGTATGGTGGGAAGCATGGCCCGACAAACTTATGAACCCTGCTCCATATCTTCAAGGTGATATTTTTGACGCAGTTATGTATTACCAAATTTATCGACCGGCTCGATACTTTTTTGCAGATACCGACCATAAACTAAATGCAACACAGTTTAAAGATAGCTTACTGTTACTTTGGAGTAGGATAGATAAACCTGTACAATATGCAATGATGAACACAGCTGCTACGCACGATACACCACGTTTACTTACATCGTTTTATAACAAGGGGTTGTACAAAGTATGGGCAAAACCCAATGAAGACAGCACATATCGTACCGGAAAGCCTAATGACGAAACTTATCGTCGAACAAAGCTTTACCTAATGCACCAGTTTACAATACCCGGTGCGCCACAGATATGGAATGGCGACGAAATGGGCATGTGGGGTGCTGATGATCCTGATTGCAGAAAACCACTTTGGTGGGATAATTTTAGCTTTGATGACGAGTATAGAAATAATTTCCAAACATCACCACATACGTACGATAAGGTTGAGTTTAATAAAGATTATTTTAATTTTTATAAACAGTTAATTAAAATTCGTAAAGCTAACCCCTTACTTGAAACCGGTGATATTGAGTTTATTATTGCTGAAGGTAATAAGCTGGGATACAAGAGATTTGATGATAATAATGAAATTATTGTACTGTTTAATATGGAAGATAAAGCAGAAACATTTGAGTTACCCAAAGGTAGCGTTTATGTTAATTTATTTGATAACTCACCTGCATCCAAATCGGTAAAGTTACCTCCTGTTTCGGGAGTAATATTTAGGAAGATAGAATAGGGTATTATTGCTAACTAACTTAGCGGCAGCCATGCTACAATATACCGCAAAAATTTATCGCACTTTCAATCATAAAAGCCTCCCTACTAAATAAGTAGAGAGGCTTTTCGTTACAAGCATGCTTGCAGACTTAAAGTTAGGCAATATTTAATGCCTTATTAGTTTTTAATCAGCTCATAAGTTGGAACCGGATGACTCATATCCAAAATAAATGTATAATTTCCGGCACCGTCGGGCATTGGAATATCAGTACCGCCGTACGAAAGCTTATTACCATCAACAGGATCGGTAAGACCCAAGTTAATAGTCCAATCATCATTAGCACGGAATTTAAATCGGAGATCACCACCATCCTGTGGTTCAGTAACATCAATAGTAACGGTAAGTACATTGTTAGCTACATCATAAGGTAGGTTAACATCTTCAGTCCAGTCGCCAGCCAAAATACCAGAGCCTATAACACCCCAATTTTGAACTACGTATGACCATGTTAAGGCAATTGTATCGCAAGTAAGCACGTAGCCTCCTGAATCAGGAATGATTAAATTGCCTGCACCATCATCTGTTGCTAACACACCTTCGCCAACACCGGCACCAAAGTTGGTGTGTGTCCAGTCGGGTGCTGAGGTAAATTTAAATTCAAAAGTACCCCCGGCAGGATAATAAACATAGCCTGTATAAATTCCATTATTCTCTAATGACCAAACATTAGGAGCGGAGGCAGGGTCCCATCCCTGATAATCGCCGGGAACCCATAATCGTGGTGTTTCGGCAGGTGGAGGAGTTGGGGGTGCAAACGGTGTTACGTTAATTGTAATAACATCCGATGTATCGTTTGTATAAGGTGCACTGCTAACGCCACTAACTATACGTAACTGGATATTTGCTGCTGAATCGGGGGTAAGCCCAAATAAGATCAGCTTAGTATTAAAATTATATACATTTGTTTCAAATGTTAGATCCTTTGTGTTAAACAGCTCTTTCGTGTTACTAAAATTACTGTCAGCAGAAGCCATCTGTAATGAATAGGTAGGAATAGGTATAGCTGCACCTCCTGAAACAGAGTATGTTGCTGCTGACCAGCTAACAGTAAACTGATTTGCTGAATCGGCTAATAGCAGAGTAGTTGCTGAACCATTTTCAGGACTAATAATGGCAGAAGCAACTGATAGGTTGACGTTCAATTTCGGGTCTGTCTCCTCTTTCTGGCATGAGCCAATAAAAAGAGCAAGTCCGACTATTAATAAAGTTATTAAATTTATCTTCTTCATGTGATTATAATTTACAACTGTTAATAATTAGGATTCTGTTTTAAGTTAGGGTTACCATTTACATCGGCAGCAGGTAACGGAAACAAGTTGTATTTTGCATCTGTAGCACGACCATCTTTGGTATTTCCTTTCCACGACCAAATGTAAGCACCGCCGGTAAATTTGCCAAAACGAATTAGGTCGGTACGACGATGACCTTCCCAGCAAAGTTCGCGAGCACGCTCATCAAGAATAAAATCTAACGATAAGTCTGATTCAGTTACCGGAGTAGCGTTAGCTCTTGTTCTAAGATCGTTAACATATTGAAGTGCTGTGGTCATATCACCACCACCACCGCGAAGAACAGCTTCGGCATACATTAAATAAATATCGCCAAGGCGGAACATTGGGAAATCAGTATCAGGAAATGTGAGGCTATAGCCTGGTGTTCCAACTCCTGCTGCGTTATATGACATATTTCTGAATTTTGTTACAGCATAACCATTTTGGAAATCGCTAATATTATCGATATCAAGCGTTTGACCGTCTGTAAAAAACATAGCACGGCTATCATCACCGGTATATTTTTCAACCAATTGCTTTGTAGTACGTGTACCACCCCATCCACCATCAATACCATAATCGCCTGGAATCATATCGCCACCTACGCCGGCATGAATAATAAATGTTGTGCCACCCCATGTTTGAGTGTGCTCACCACTATAGCGTATTGGGAAAATAATTTCCTGCATGGTTTCTGGATCTTGACCGTTGTTTGCCCAGAATAACTGCTGATATGTAGGAGCTAATGCATAGCTGCTGTTGATAACCTTATCACAATAAGTAATACAGTCGGTATATCTGTTTTCGCCAACATAAACTTCTGCATTCATATAAAGTTTTGCAAGCAATGTCCATGCAGCTGCCTGATCGGCACGTCCATATTCATTAGTACGAGGCGGCATCATCTTACCTTCAATATCTTTAAGTTCACTTTCAATATAGGCAAATAAATCTGCTTTTGATATCTGAGGAGGGAAGAAGTTGCCAATAGGGTCATCCTCTGTTGCAAAAGGCACACTGCCAAACAAATCAAGGGCATGCCAATAACTTAGTGCACGTAACCAGCGAGCCTCTAATCGGTAATAAACAATTTTGTCTCTCCAATCCTGACTTACACCTCGTTCGTCTAATTTAGCAGTTGAAGTTTGACGCAGATATTCGTTAGTAAGTGATATTTGATAAAAAATACGGTAATACATTGCAGCAATAAAAGTATCGCCATCGCCCCATTGTTGGTAATGGAAATCTTTAATTGTAGCATCATCCCAACCAATAACTGCCTCATCGGTAGTTAGTTCCTGGTGATACCAGTATTGACGTAGGTACTGACTAAAACCACCGTCGATGCCACTTATATCGGGCATACCATCACCACCTTGCTGTCCGCCAACGGCAAGACCTGCATAACACTTAGCCAAAAATTGTGTGTACGACGCCGGATTATCAAAAACTGTTGCTGATGTTACTTCATCAGGATCAATTGGCTTTGTATCTAACACTTTGGAACAGGAATTAAACAAAAATGCCATTCCTGTAACCAACACCATTATGTATATTATTTTTTTCATGATATATTATTTTTATATTTTTAGAATAGTAAGTTAACACCAAACATCCATACTCGAGTACGAGGGTAAACGTTGTTATCAATGCCATTATTAACTTCAGGATCGATTCCGCTGTAATTAGTAATGACAAAAGCATTATTTACTGTTGCAGACAGCTGAAGTTTAACACGATTTTGCATCAAATTATTAAATGAATAACTTAAAGTCATGTTGTCCATCCTAAAAAATGAAGCATTTTGTACGTAATAATCAGAATGATATTGTGCTGATTGGAAGTCGGTATTAGTAATACTCGACACAATATTGCCAAGGTAAGGACCTTCCGGGCGGTACATACGATTATACCAACCGTTTTCTGACTCTACGTTATTGTACATGTAGTTACCAAAGTTTGCGCGTCCGGCAAATGAAAACGACCATTCTTTATAGCTAAAGTTTGAAGAAATACCGAAATAAAAATCTGCATTCGGATCGTGGTAGTAGTATTTATCTGCTGTTGTGATTTCGCCATCGCCATTGCGGTCAACGTATAATCCTTCAATGGGCTTTCCATTATTATCATAAACTTGTTCATACACATAAAAAGCGTTACGAGGCTGACCTACAGCTTGTTCCTGTACCAAGTTGCCAACACCACCGGCTATGCCTCCAGTTGGAATACTTGCACCATCGTATAGTACTGTAATTTCATTTTTGTTGTAAGTAGCATTAAAACCAAGTTCCCAGTACATTTTATCGTCTGAGATAACCTTACCATTTACAGAAAACTCAACGCCTTTGTTTTCGAGTTCACCAACGTTACGATTTATGTAGTTGCTTAGGTTAGAGCCTGCAACTGCAGGAACCCAACTAAGTAAATCAGTAGTTATACGATTGTAAATATCAACCGAACCATAAATACGATCGTTTAAAAGCGAATAATCTAAACCTGCATTCCAGGTAGTTGTTTCCTCCCATTTTAAGTCTTGATTATAACCTTCGGGACGCAGTGTAATATAATATGTGTTACCAAACGGATACATTGCAAACTGGTTGCCGTAAGTATATCTACCCATATAATCGTAGTAGCCACCAATATCTTGCTGACCTGTAATTCCCCATCCTAAGCGTAATTTCAACAAAGAAATAACTTTAGAATCGCGTAAAAATGCTTCTTCATTAATTTTCCAACCAACGGCAGCTGCAGGAAATATTCCCCAACGATTATCGGGGCTAAAACGCGACGTACCATCGGCACGTACCGTAGCGGTAAACAAAAATCTATTATCAAAAGTATAATTCAATCGTCCAAAATACGACTCTAAATAATATTCGCCTTTATCAATTATTGTATCTCTTACATATTCTTGCGATGATGAATCGCTGATAATTGGCACGTTGCTGTTATACGATGTTGAACTATTGTAAAAATGCTGTAAAGAAGAACCTGCCATTACATTTATGTTGCTTTTTGCAGATGGCAAATCTTTAATATAATTTAGATAGAAGTCAACTAAGCTGTTTTTGTTTTCGTTGCTATATTCATTATTTGCGCCACCACCCTGCGCCGCATCAAACGACCATGAAGCGTATGGGGGAACTTTATAATGACCATTGCCATTATTCTGGTCGTAACTCATATTTAAGTTTACGTGCAAATTGGGAAGAAAGTGTAGTTTATAATCTAGTTGTAAATTGCCATAAACTCTATTTACATTCGATTTATCATCAGTAAGTTTAATATACGACATAGGATTTGTAGTGCCTTGTGTTACAGGGTCTCCACTACTTTGCGACCATGCCCAGTAACCTCCAAATTCACCATTCTGACTTTTTACAGGTTTAGTTGGATCCATTTGAATTGAAGAGCCAATGGCACTACGGTTTGCGAATGTGTTGTTAATAAACGACCCGTTAATATTAAAATTGATTTTTAAGTGATCGTCAAACAGTACAGGGGTTAATGCAGCTGATAATGTTGTCCGCTGGAATCGTGATGTTTGTAATATACCATCCTGTCCGGTATAACCGAGTGATAAACGGTAGGGCATAGTTTTATAGGCACCTGTTGCGCTTACAGCATGATCCATACCTGTTGTGTTATGGTAAATCTCATCTTGCCAATTTGTGTTATGAATTGTTTGAGTATAACCTGTATGATCGGTTGGTAAAGTCGAATAAGGAATCTCTTTTCCGTTTGCATCTGTCCATGTGCCTAACATGTCAACACGTTTCGGAAACCTCGACTTAATGACTTTGCTAAACTCATCAGATGACAATACACTAATTGTTTTTGGAACTTCATAGTAAGAAAACTTACCTACATAGTTAATTTGCAATGGTTTACCAACTTTACCCTTTTTAGTTGTTATAATGATTACACCATTTGAGGCACGCGAACCGTAAATTGCTGTTGCCGAAGCATCTTTAAGCACGGTAAATGTCTCAATATCATTAGGGTTAATACTATTTAATGGATTTCGTGAACCACCTGTGCCTTTGTTGCTAATAGGAATACCATCTATAACAAAAAGTGGACTATTACTTGCATTAAGCGATGATCCACCTCTAATTAATATATTCGACGAGGAACCTGGTGCACCACCATTTGAGCTAATTTGAACACCGGCAACTTTACCCGCAATTAAGTCGGCGGGCGAAATTATTGCTCCTTTATTAAAGCTTCCCTGATCAATAGCAGTAACCGAGCCTGTAGCATCTTTCTTTTTTGTTACACCATATCCAATCACAACTACGCCATCTAATGATTGTGCTGTTGATTGCAAAGCAATATTTAATGTTGTATTGGGCTGTGCAACAAATTCTTGTGATGCATAGCCAACATATGAGAATACTAATACCTGATTTGGAGCTACACTAATGGTGTATTTCCCATCTATATCTGTAACAGTTCCCTCAGTAGTTCCCTTTATTGCTATAGTTGCTCCCGGAAGCGACATTCCATCACCGGCATCTGTAACCACACCGGTAACATTGCCGTTTTGAGCAAACATAGTTAAACCACTTAATAAAACTACTGCGAATACCAGTAATTTCTTAGATAATTGTTTTACCATGATATTTAATTTAATTATTAGTGAATTGTAAAAACTTTATACGGTATTGAAAACCAGCTCAAAAGTAATTATTATTTAACAAATTTTAAGATTAGACTTAACAAATATTAAATTTAGGTTAAGTTTCTTTAAATCTTTTTTTCAAAATAGTTGCTGAATACCATAATAATCTGCTGTTAATAATATGTAAAATATAATATTAATTAATAGTATATTGTTGTAATTATCGGATTAACAGTTGTTAATGACTTTATGTTAAATCACTGCTAATTCATTTTGACACCAAATAATGCTTATCTTTCTAAACAATTGCAAACGATTGCAAGGCAGTTGTTGTATTACCAAATAATATTAGTTAGAAAGTAAAATCACATAATTTTTATTTACTTTGAGTACAAGTTGCTGTTTATTTAATTTTATTCTGAGTATTTGTTTTCTTAAAGCCACTAATTAATAAATATCACTATGCACACGATTGCATCAACACTATCTTGTTTTCAGCTTACTTATCTTGCTGATATTATGGTATTTTAACGTAATTTAGTCTGTTTCTGCAACTATTTGGGTTATTTTTGTATCTTATTATAAAAAGATAATATATGAAAAAAATACTGATTGGTTTCTTTCTCTTAATATTGCTAACATCGGTTGGCATGGCTCAATTAATTACTGTTAATCCGGCGTTTCCTACCCAAAATGATCAGGTAACAATTACATTTAATGCTTCGTTGGGTAATGCCGGTCTGTCCGGATATACCGGTGATATGTATGCACATACCGGTGTAATTACCAGTAATAGCACATCGGGTTCTGATTGGAAGTATGTAAAAGCGGGCTGGACAGAAAATATTCCGGAATGCAAACTTACAATGCTTGGTAACGATATGTGGGAACTTACAATAGGACCATCAATAAGGGAATATTACGGAGTGCCTTCAGGAGAAGCAATACTAAAACTGGCATTTGTTTTTCGTAGTGATGATGGTACTCAAGTAGGGAAAACCGCAGATGAAGGTGATATTTTTTATGATGTTTTTGCCTCCGGATTAAATGTACTTATTACCTTACCGGATGCAAATCCAAATATTGTTGAGCTAAACGATAACATATTAGTAGAGGGCAATAGTACCGATGCTGATTCAACATTTCTTTTTCTTGATAATGAGCAAATTTATGCCGATACGGGAAATTCATTTTCCACTAATATTACTGCCTCATCATACGGTAAACATTGGATTATTGCTACTGCCAAAACTGCCGACGAAAGTGTTAGCGATTCTGTTTATTACTACGTACGTCAGGAACCTGTTATTGAAGAGTTACCGCCAGGAATAACCGATGGCATAAATTATAATAATGATAGTACAGCTACACTATGTTTGGTTGCCCCGGAAAAACAATTTATTTTTGTGATGGGTGATTTTAACAACTGGGAAATTGGTAATGAATATGAAATGAAAAAAACTCCTGATGGAGAGAAGTTCTGGCTCAAATTATCGGGGCTTGTACCCGGCAAAGAATATGTATTTCAATATTTTATTGATGGTAACGTAAGAGTTGGCGACCCTTATGCTGATAAGGTTAGCGATCCATGGAATGATAAGTGGATAAGCAATACAACCTATCCTGATTTAATTGAATATCCTACGGGTAAAACAACAGGTGTTGCAACTGTACTGCAAACAAATCAAACACCATATCAGTGGCAAACTAATAATTTTGATAATCCAAATCAATCTGATTTGGTAGTTTACGAATTGTTAGTCAGAGATTTTGTTGGAAAACATGATTATCAAACACTTATTGATACCATTGGTTATTTGAAAAGACTTGGTATAAACGCTATTGAACTAATGCCTAATAATGAATTTGAAGGTAATTCAAGCTGGGGATATAACCCTAATTATTACTTTGCCCCCGACAAATATTACGGGTCGAAAAATGATTTTAAAGCATTTGTTGATAAATGTCATCAAGAGGGGATATCTGTATTTATGGATTTGGTTTTGAATCATTCATTTGGGACTAATGCAATGGCAATGATGTATTGGAATAGCGAACTTAATCGCCCTGCTGCTAATAATCCATGGTTTAACGAACAATCAAATTTTACAAATCCTGATGCACAATGGGGTAACGATTTTAATCATGAAAGCTTATATACACAACAGTTAGTTGACAGTATAAACAGCTACTGGATTCACGAATATCACATTGATGGTTTTAGGTTTGATTTTACAAAAGGTTTTGGAAATAATATAAAGGGTAATGATGACCCATGGGGTAGCAAATACGATGCCGACAGGATTAGATTGCTGGAGCGTATGGCTGACAAAATATGGCAGGAGAAACCTGATGCGGCTGTAATTTTTGAACACCTTGCCGATAATGATGAAGAAAAAGTACTGGCAAATTATGGAATTTTACTGTGGGGCAATATGAACTATAATTACAACGAAGCCACAATGGGCTATAATGATAACTCAGATTTCTCATGGATTTCGTATAAAAAACGTGGTTGGAGTCAGCCTAATGTTATGGGCTACATGGAAAGTCATGATGAAGAACGGCTTATGTTTAAAAATATCTCTTATGGTGCCCATAATGCAGATTATGATGTTAGGGATCTTGCAACAGCATTATCACGTCAGGAGTTGGCTGCTAATTTCTTTTTTACTATCCCAGGACCAAAAATGATATGGCAGTTTGGCGAAAGAGGATACGATGTGTCTATTGAGTATAATGGACGGGTTGGCGAAAAACCACCAAAATGGGAGTATATGAATGATTGGAGGCGAAAGAATTTGTTTTATGTTTACTCGTCTCTGATAAAGTTGAAAGAAACCCAAAGCGTTTTTAACACTACCAACTTTTCACTTGACCTTCATAATGCTTTAAAAAAGATTAAACTGACTTCAGATGATATGTCGGTAGTGGTACTTGGTAACTTTGATATTGTTGAAGGCAGCATCAATCCTGATTTTCAGTTTGCCGGCAAATGGTACAACTTTTGGACAGGAGATTCGATAATGGTTACAAATGTGAATGAACCAATTACACTTCAGGCCGGTGAATACAAACTTTTTACAAGTCAGAGGCTGACAAAGCCCGGTTTGGTTGGCATTAATAACACAGAGACTACACAAAATGCAAATATACTTTACCCAAACCCTGTTACCAGTAAACTCACAATTACAAATACTTACAATGTTGATGATGTTAAAATTTATAATCTGACAGGCTTAGTTGTATATTCTGAAACAGTTAATAATAATAGCACAATTAGTATTGATACACAGAAGTTTAAACCCGGTTATTATTTTGTAAGGATGAAAACTAAGATGGGAAATTTAATATCTGAAAAGTTTATTAAAAGATAGCATAAGACAATAATAAATATTTTTTTATTAAAAGCCGTATTTAGTTGTTGATATGGGCTTTTTTGTTACTTTTCAGGAAAATTAATTTCCATTTGATGAGAGACGTTACAATATTAAAAAATTCCGGAGAGCAGGCTATATTTGATCCTTATAAATTAAAGAAATCTCTTATTCAATCGGGAGCATCAGCTACAAATGCTGATTATGTTACTGATAGAATTACCAGCAATATTGTTGATGGTATGACTACTCGTAAGGTTTACAAGCTTGCATATAAATTGCTTAAAAAGCAATCGGTAAAAGTTGCGGGCAAATACAGATTGAAAAAGGCAATATTTGACTTGGGACCTACGGGCTTCCCTTTTGAGTACCTTGTAAGTGAGCTAATTAAATTAATGGGTTTTACAACAAGTACTGATGTAGTTTTAAATGGGTTATGTGTTACTCATGAAGTTGATGTATTTGCTAAAAAGCCAAACAAAACTATTTTTGTTGAGTGCAAATTCCATAACGAAGTGCGTCGTAAAAGTGATGTTAAGGTATCGTTATATGTAAATTCCAGATTCCACGATTTGAAAAATAGTTATAAGCAAGATGTAGATGATACACATGAGTTTGAAGGATGGATTGTTACAAACACAAGATTTACTACAGATGCAATTCAGTTTGGCATATGTGCCGGGTTAAAGCTTATTTCATGGGATTATCCTGTTCAGGGAAATTTACGCCAACTAGTTGATACATCAGGTTTTCATCCTATAACGGCGATGCATACAATAACTAAAAGGGAAAAAACCTTGTTACTGGAAAAGGGAATAATACTTTGTAGGCAGATAAGTGATAAAGAATCCGCTCTGTTGCATATTGGGATAAAAGCATCTCGTATATCAAAAATAGTTGATGAAGCTAATCAAATAGCAACATAGTATTTTTACGGTAAAACTTACGTACTTTACGTTAACTAAACCAATTACATGTATTTTTCCAATGAGCTTAAAAGTTGATCAAGCATTATTGGTTTTGTAATAAAGTCATCGGCACCCAGTGCATAGCAAGCAGCTTCCTCACCAGAAAGAACGTAAGCAGTTTGAACAATTACAGAAACTTCTTTACCTGTTCTCCTTATGGTTTTTAGTACCTCGAAGCCACTAATACCCGGTAGGTTAAGGTCGAGTAAAACAATATCAACATCATCATGTGCATCTAATTTGTCTAATGCTTCTTCTCCATTAATTGCCCATAATAAATTTGCATTTGTTCGACTTAATGCGGCATTATAAAACCGATTACTGGTTTCAGTATCTTCAACAATAAGAATATTTTTATTTGAAAAATCAAAGTCGCTAATTGTACTCATTTTAATTGGTTTTAGTTTTGATAACAACGAAATCACCAACATAAAACGTTATCGGTAATTCAAATGCAAATGTAGGCAGAAAATTAATTGAAACTTAAAAAATATTGCTCATGTACAAATATCAGAATTAAAATTTTATCTTAGTTCATCTATATATTTGTTTATCATTGTATTGCGGCGTATTTTATCCGTTTTGGTTATTAAAAACTCTTTCAAATAAACGATTTCTTTTGGTATTTCAAATTTAGACAGATTATTTTTTAAAGTGTATTTAAGCATATCAGCACTATTTTTATTAATTGGGGTACTTTCAATAAATAAAATGAGCTTAACACCTAATTTGCTGTCGGGGATGCCACCAACAAAGAAGTTATAATTTATATACTTTCTTATTTCATTCTCAATGCTTTCGGGATAAAGTTTTATGCCTCCGCTTATTACTACATTATCTACTCTGCCAAAAATTGAAAACGATCCATCGTCATGTACATGTGCAATATCATTTGTAAGCAGGTTAACAACACCAATGGCAGGTGCGTCAATTATTAATTGTGAATCTTGATTTGTACTAACCTTGACATCTGATAATGGAAAAAAACAATTGATTTTGGCATCCGATAAGACTTTACGCATTGCAATGTGGGTGATTGTTTCTGTCATGCCATACGAATGCCATATATTTACATCTGTTAATTTTAATAATCTATTTTCTAATTCAGGTGTAGTAACTGCCCCACCAATTAACAGGTTTCTGATATTTTGTAATTGCTGTATTCCTTTGGGTACAGATAAAAGTGTAAAAACCTGATTTGGAACCATTGCAGCAAAGTTAATTTTTAAATTAGGGTCAAGCATTGGTGAAGCAGTTGGCTGCGAATAGTTTATGTTAAGCCCTCCAACGAGAGACCTTACAATCATCATTTTTCCGGCAATGTATTTTATTGGCAGGCAAAGCCATGTATTATCATCTTTTAATAGTTTAAAAAAAGACAATGTTGCTTTTGCGCTGGCAATCATGTGAGTTTTTTGTAAAATAATCTTTTTAGGAGTACCTGTTGAGCCTGATGTTGTTACCGTTATTGTATTTGATGATGAAAACCAATCTTTGAGAAATAAATAAATTTCCTTTTCCCAAGCCTGTATGTCTGAATTTGCAATTTTTTGATTACAGAGTAAGGTGAGTTTATCAGGTGTGTAAATTTCACCCTGTAGTTTAATATGTTTTATATTGTTATACATTCTCTAAACTGGTTAAGTTCCAGTTAATCATATTGTTGTAGTATAAACCTGTCTGTTTTATACTAAGTGGTGATGAGATATTATTATTAAAAAGCTGGCCTGTACCCAAACCTTGATGCATACTATTATTTAAGGTGTAAGCCCATTGTGCTATGGCATTAAGTCCAATATTTGATTCTAATGCTGAAGTAATCCACCAGCTAACATTATAGTTTTCTGCCTCTTCAATAAACATATTACTTTGTTTCCAGCCGCCAAGTAATCCTGGTTTTAGGATAATATATTGAGGTTTAATAGTTTTCAGCATTTTAATGATGTCTTGCCTACGGTAGATGCCGATAAGTTCTTCGTCGAGGGCAATAGGAATTGGTGATGTGTTGCAAATTTCGGCCATTGTTTCCCATTGATGTTGCTTTATGGGTTGCTCTATTGAGTGAATAGAATATTCGGACAATCTTTTTAATTTTTCAATAGCATCATTAGCTGAGAAAGCACCATTTGCATCCAGTCTTAGTTCAATTTCCTTTTCGCTGAATTCAGTTCTAATCAAACGAAGCAGGTTTAACTCATCATCAAAGTTTATTGCACCTATTTTAACTTTAACGCAAGTGTATCCCGATTCAATTTTATCCACAATTTGTTCCCTCATTGTGTTATAGTTTCCCATCCATATCAAACCGTTTATTGGGATTGTATCTTTACCTTGCGTAAATAATGATGGAAATAGTATTTTTGTTCCGTTAACAGATAAATCTCGTATTGCTGTTTCCAATCCAAACCTAATTGCAGGAAACTCAAACAAGCCTTTTTCCAACCAGTATTGCCAGTTATTAATTTCATCGCAAACCTGCTTTATTTTTTCTTCAAAGTCGGGACGATCATCTACACTTAGCTTGGGTAATATTCCGCATTCACCAATTCCTTTAACTAACGGATTATCTTCATCATAAACAAAAATGAACCATGAATTTTTTGAGGTGAGTACTCCTCTCGAGGTGCCGCCCGGATGCTTAAAGTTAAGAGTGTATTTTTTAAAGTGGGCTATCAGCATATTAATTTTTATGGTAAAAACAGTTTTAATATTATATTTCCCAATCTTTAATTACAGCTAATCTACTTATGATAAGTATAATATGAGAGTGGATGTAATACTTTATCAAATATGTAATATTGCATCAAAACAAAATCATCGCCATGGTTTATTAAGGCATGAAACCTGTCGCGATCATCGGGGATAAGTGTAAGATAATCTTTCTTTTTCACATTTTCGGGTAGTGCTTTTTTAGCAAATGCCTTAACAAAAGTAGTGTCGTGTTTTTTATCCACAAGTGTAATTTCGTATAATGCAGGAGAGTTTATAATTGAGTCGATGCGAATTATTGGCAATAGGTTGTTTAATCTTGTTTCGTACCGAAGATCACGAAATGAAGTTAGAAAATTTAATACTTTGAGAGTGTCATATCTGGTAATTAGGGTACTGTCAGAAAGTTTTATCAATTTGTAATTTCCCTGCGAATCAGTTATGTCAACTTTAAAACTTTCGTTGGGTTTTTTTAAGAACTTTACAGAAATACTGGCTATATCCATAAGGCTTATATTAAACACCTGATGGCTTTTCCAGTCGTCAACTTTAGGTGAAAACCGTGGTGTTAAAAAACCTCTAAATCCAGGAATATGAGTAATATATGGATCTTTGGCCTTGTCTATTAACATATAAGTGCCAAGATTATCAGGTGTAACGTCGCCAACGTAATAAACTTTAGATAGTTTTTCGTAGGGGAATAGATGATATTTGTCAAATAGATTTATTCTATATGCATTTTGATAGATTTCTACTTTAATGCCAATACTCGATAGTCGTTTGATAACATTATCGCGAGCCACAATAGGTACCGGAGCCTTAACTTTGATTTTCATCATAGTTCCAAGAAGTATGTCAATTAGTTTTGTGTTGGTTTTATATTTTCCGTTCAACCGCCAACCGTTTTGAGTTTTTTCAAGCAAAACCGAGTTGGATTTCATATCGGCCATAAATATCTTTGAGACAGTAGAGGTATCTTGTATTGCAAATCCTGTTTCTGCGGCATTTAACGTTCCCTTATCGCTATGCATTAAAAACCAGATAGCCGTGGCTGCAAGTAATATGAGTATTACAACTAATATTTTATTTTTCATTATTTTGTATATTTCATTTTTTTAAGCCATATTAAGAAAATTCCTAACAGCAGCACCAGTAATACAGGAGCTAATAAATTAATTAATTGCCATTTAATACGATGGTTACTAATTTTTGTCCTGTCTAACATTCGTAATTTAGTTTCGCGTGATCGTAGTGAAATTAAGCCTGATCCATCTGTAAGATAATTTATTGCATTGAGTATAAACTCCTTATTACCAAACGTTTCACCTGTAAATTGATCGTAGCCAAGAGGTAAGGGGTATCCCTTGGGAATTTGAAATTGATTTTTAATAATATCGCCATCGCCTACAATTATCATACTTGTTGGAATACTTTTTTCTTTAAAGCCAATTTCTTTACTTGCAATAATTGACTGCGGCATACGGTTTTTAAAATCAGATTTGAATTTGCCTTCAAGTAGTACTGCAATAGCTTGTGGGGGTGAGGAGTAATCACTTTCATTTGGTTTATCTTGAAGCATGCGCAAGCTTATCATTGCAGGTATTGCTTCTACTTTAGAATAATTTGATGAGCTTAACAGAACAGTTTTTTTTATATTTTTATTAGATGTGAGACTAATACTGCTAACAAACTGTGTTTTTATGGCATTTAAGTTTCTCACAATCGGGTGTTGTGATGTTGGTGTGATAAGAGGAAAGAAATACCACGGGAAGAAGTCAATTTTTGCTTTCCCACCAACTTGTCCGGTGCGTATGGGTATTGGCAGAGCATTAAGATCTAACACAAGATTAGTATTTAATCGGGCTCCATAGGTAAACAGTTGTGATTGAAGGTTAAGCTTATTTGCTATGGCAACGGTACTCTCCTGTTTTTGAATACTGTCCATACTTGCAAAAACAGGGTCGATTAACCACAATACTTTTCCACCATACATTATATATTGGTCGATAATAAACTTATCTTTTTCAGAAAACAGGGTATCGGGTTTTGCAATAATAATAGCAGCATATTTAGGTTCAATTTTATAAGTATTTTTAATTGAATCCGTAAGAGTACGGCTAACTAATGAGTTAATTTTATTGTTGATAATTATCCTATCTACCGTATAATCTTCTTTCAGAGTCTTAGTAATGTCAAATGTTTCCTGATCGTTAAGTTCACCATGCCCTTCTATAAATGCAATACGTGGTTTAACATTTTTTATCAGTCTGCTAATAACAGTAGCAAATTTAAATTCAAGATTTTCAATTGAGTTGTTTAAGGCAGTTTCGGGGGGCGTATTCATTTGATTGTCAAGTAGTTCAACTGGCTTGATGTTATTTTTATAGCTTACTAATGCGCCCGGGAAGATAACCTGACGCTCTGTTCCTTCTTTTGTTTTTACTTGTAAATCGGTTGGATTAAGACCTTGTTCCATCAGTAATTTATAGGTATCATTACGTTCTTTTGTATTATTACTGGCTGATGGGTTAATAAATTCGTATTGAATATTTTTATTGTAGGCTCTAAACTCGTCAAGTAATTCTTTTGTTTCGCGTTTAAGTCTTTTAAAGCCGGCAGGAAATTCTCCATCTAAATAAACCCTAAAGAAAACAATATCATCAATATTTTTTAGTAGATGTTGAGTTGATTTGGAGAGTGTATATCTTTTTTCATTTGTCAGATCAATACGGGTAAACACGTATGAACCAATTATATTTACAAAAATTATTATAAGTATAACAATCAGCAGTTGAGCTAAATATTGATTACGAATTTTATTCTTTTTATTGTTCATATTAATTTTATTTTCACCAGCGACGCCTTGACAATGAAAAATTAGTGAGAGACAGAAATAATACAATTACGCTAAAAAAGTATATAACATCACGTGTATCAACAACGCCTCTACTAATTGAGCTATAGTGTGCACTTATGCCTAATGATCTTATAAACAGGTCTATGTTTCCAAATAAGTCAAGCGAATATATAAATTCGAAGCCCAAATACAAGAATGCGCTTAGCATTATTGCAAGTATAAATGATATTACCTGATTGTCGGTTACCGAAGATGTAAATATGCCTATTGATGCAAATACTGCACCTAAAAGAGCAAGTCCAATATAAGAGCCCCAAATGCTGCCGAGATCGATGTTGCCAACCGGAAAGCTAAGCATGTAGATTGAAAATAGATATACAAATGTTGGCAATAACGAGATGATAATTAATGTAACTGCAGCTGCATACTTAGCTATAATTATTTGTAAATCAGATAGTGGTTGTGTAAAAAGAAGTTCAATTGTACCACTTTTTTTTTCTTCTGAGAAAGAGCGCATCGTAATTGCAGGCACAAGGAATAAGAATACAATTGGAGCAACGATAAATAGCCCGTCGAGATTAGCATATCCATAATCTAATATATTAAAATCGGATGGGAAAAACCACAAGAATAGCCCGGTTGTAACTAAAAATACCAATATTACTACGTATCCGGTTATTGAACTAAGGAAAGATCTTATTTCTTTTAAAAATAATGCAAACATAATTATGTGTTAAAAAGCAAATGCAAAAATAATACTTTTTTTAGTGGTTTGTGGATTTTGAAACATGGTTTAAGATAATGACTGCAAGCTACTATCCTGCTTATTTCTGAATATAACACAAGCATAAAAATTAATACAGCTAAAAAGTTTTGTACAATTTTCCGGGTAGGCTCTGTATCAGACCTTCAAACTCGAGTATGAGTAAAGCTGAGGCTACTTTTGATGCTGCCAACGATGAAGTTATTACAAGTTTATCTATACTAATTTCATTGATATTTTCAACTATATCGTAAATTATCTTCTGTTCATCAGTAAGCTGAAGAAATAAGTCACGTTGCTTTTTAACATTTACTTTTACGTCATCCCAACCCATTATGTATGCAATATCTTTTGCCGAATCAGCCAACGCAGCCCTATTTGACTTAATAAGCATGTTGCATCCCGCTGAATATTCATCATCAATACGTCCGGGAATGGCAAAAACATCTCTGTTATATGAGTTTGCGAGCCCGGCAGTAATTAGTGCACCACCCTTTTTTGCCGATTCAATTACCACGATAGCATCACACATACCGGCAACAATCCTGTTGCGTTTAGGGAAATTCTCTCTATCAGGGATAGTTTTTGACTTGAATTCAGTAATAAGTCCCCCATTATTTACCATATTAGCTGCTAAAGTTTTATTTTGTGCAGGGTAAATTCTATCCAGTCCATGACCTAATACACCTATTGTTTGGAGATTGTTTTTAAGTGCTGCTTTGTGTGCATAGCTATCAATTCCATATGCTAAACCACTAATTATCAGTGTTTCTTTTGTTTTAAGACCTTCAATAAAGTGTTCGCAAATTGTTCTTCCGCGGCTGGTAGCCTTACGTGTTCCTACAAATCCTATAACACGTTTTGCATTTAAATTGCTATTACCTTTGTAATACAGCAGTAAAGGGCCGTCTTCGCAGTTTAACAACCTTGCCGGATATTTTTCGTCGGTATAAAAAAGAGGTTGGATATTATTTTTTTCAATATATTTTATTTCATCTTCGGCAATATTAAGTACTTTATGGTTAAGGATACTGTTAACCGTGGCATTTCCGATACCGGGTATTTTCATTAAAGCATTTCTTCGTTCACTAAAAACAGCTTCTACTCCACCACAATATGCCACCAACTTTTTCCCAACTATATCGCCAATACCTGGTATTAGCGTTAAAGCAATTTGATATTTAAGGAGTTCATTATTCAAAGTTAATAAATTATTGTGCTAAATTAAATCGCAAACTAAATCCGCCACTTGTTGTAGCATTTGGTAACTGCGATGAGATGTATGGGGTACTGCTTGTCCAGTTAAAATAAAATTTAAGCTGAATACTTTGACTTAACATATAGTCGCTGGCAAAATTTAATGTGTATTGCTTGTTACCGGCCGAAATTTGATTGTTAACTTCATCTGTTCGTCGTAAAGTAGTTTTATTATCTCGTATGCCAAAGTCGAGTTTTAAATTTAAATCGCTATTTAACTTACTTTTTTTACCACCGCCATTCATAGAGCCAATCGTAAACTTTAGGTTTTTAACTTTGAAACCTATGCCTACAACAACTTCTTTACCATCAACTTCAGTTAGCTGGTTATTTACAAAGCTCAAGTCGAGCTTACGCGATTTTTTATATTCAATTTTAGCACTCATACTATTATGCATTGTTACATCAATTCCTATTAAAGGGCTGTACTGTTCCATAATAGATACAATACCAACATTGTATTTGGTAATATAGTTTTGTGAATTCTGAAATGTTTGGTTTGGATTTGCGGCGTTAAAATCAACATTGGTAGTCCACGATGAGATACTTAGCATTGATCTATATCCATGTGTAATATTAATACTTCTAAATAACTTTCCGATGGCTTTAATTTTTGTAAGACCATTAAATGTAATGCGCCAGTTAGGTATTGGAAACGTTGGAAATGGGCTGCTAATATTAATATTGGAAGTACTTTGACCGGAATAAGATGATAAAAATGCATAATACAATACTGTTTGAGAACTTGATGTGTATCCATGAGGATACATAGCACCGGCAACGCTATCGTAAACTTCCACATGATCCCACGATGGATTGTTGTTGGCCAGCCTATACGCTATTTTCTGTCTTGAGTTAATAAAGTTGGAGAATGTTTCAGATACATTTGCAGTATCTGTTTTTGAGAATGATGTACTAATTATTGAGTATGAGATGCTGAAGTTTCCTCCTTCCATAGGTGTAAACTCTTGAAAAAGAGGATTTTTCATATCTGTATTCCTAAAATAGGAACGATAATTACTGGCATAAATTCTATTACCATCTATATCTATTCTGATAGCTCCCAGTATATCCGTAGTAACTTTATATGATAGTGACTCGGTTGATTTTTTGGTATATGGGTTGTTTAAAATTGTATCATAAGTTAGCCAGCCATTGTTTGCAGCATCCATTTTTATGTCTCTCTGATCGCCAAAAACGAAGCCCAGCCCCGGCGACGAAGTTGCGATGTTTATGCCCATTAAGTCGGGTTCCGGCATAAAACCGGGTAGAAGCATTCCATAACTAGAGCTATAAGTTAGTGATGCTTTTTTAACAGATAGCAGGGTTTTAATTATCTCTTCACCAATAATTTTAACATAGTTTACTTTTGGTGCTTTTACTGTATCGTTAACAGGTGGGGTAGGGGTTACTCTTTTTATTCGAGAAGTGGGTCGTGATGATCTTCGTACAGGTTTGTTTAGTTTTTTAAAGTACGGAATTTTATTATACAGTTTATTCAAATCTAATTTGCCGTTAAGTTGTTTTTGGTTTGAATTCTCGATGGCATTACCCATGCGTTGCTGTATTGATAAAGGAGATGCAGACCAGTTGTACATGGCTTGATAACTCATAGCCACTGTAACCCAGTTGATTATAGGTATTTTTTTTAATGGCACATTATAAGTTGCTTTAAAAGTTTGAGTGTAGTGCTGCATAGTACCACCAGAATAAATGTCATTCCAAATATCTTTTTTATAGTTATCCCATTCCTGAGTGCCTTTGTCAGGATAGATAACAGGTTCGTTTATAAAGGTATTTGCTCCGGCATTAAACTCAAACGTTAACGATCTCGAAAAATCATATTTAAAATTATAAGTTCTGTTCCACGTCCATTGCCTGTTTATTGTTGGTTTTATTATAATGTCGCCCAGGCTTTTATCGCGGTACAGCATTTTTCTAATTGATCGATCCATGTCAGTACGGAAGCTAAACGTTTTTGGGAGTATGTAAAAGTTAAAATCTTTAATAAGCTTTAAGTTTTTGTTTGAAAGTATTTTAACCTTGTTTAGGGGTCTGTAATTTTTAGGTTTGGGATTAAAATTATAACCTAATCCACCACGATACTGATCTTGATTATCATAATTAAAATTAATATCTCGATGATCATTCTGTGAATACGCAAACGAAACATCGAGATTTTCGATATCGTAAATTTTAGGTTTTTTACTGCCACCAACTCTGTCTTTACGAACATTCATAAAGTTAATATTTTGCCTTACCGTATGGTCGGTTACCAAACGACGTACCGAGTCTTGCTTATGCTTATCAACGTAAGTGTCAAGGTCTTCACTAAGCAGCACATCCGGATTTAATGGATTATACAAAGGCGTTACTTTTGTTAGGGCATAATCGTAATGCAAAGGCAGTCTTATACCCGCTTTATCCCCAAAGAATTTACCTAACTCAATATCGGTAGAAACCATAAAGTTAGTAGTATATTCAAGTGGAATTTGGCCGATTTTTTTTTCAAGACTGGCGAATCCTGCTGAACTGTGCGACCCTGAGAGGATCACCCTTCCCAAGTCTGCTAAATCTGCTTCAACTCTACCAGTAGTTGCCCATCCCGGATGGTCGTTAAAGTCGGTAAGCCTTAGCTCATCAAACCAAACTATTGCACTTCGCGGGCTTCCGTCGTCGTCAATACCATTACGTTGTTTAGGGTTACGCACACCAAGTAATATACCTTTTACATCACTTATATTAGGGCTGCCTAAAATTGTAACTTTGTTATTGCCAATATATTCAACATACGGTTTATCTAATCGTAAGTTAGTATTTGGGTCGCGTAATGCTACGTTTCTATCTTCTTTAACCTGCACTAATTGATGCAAGTCTATGTCAAAATTATTTATCTCGGGCCAAATGGAATCAGGACTTGATGAGTTCCATTTAGTAAAGCTAAGAGGAACTTCAAATTCATAGTAATTATGTGTAAAGTCGGCACCAATTCGAATAAAAGCTGTAAGGTCTCCATATTGCGGATCCTCGCTTTCAAGTAATTTTTCGGCATGAACAAACATTTTTAAATGCTTATACTGCCTAAAGTCAAAGTCTGTTGTTTTAAAAACACCTCTTGCATCACCATCATACAAATCGCTTATGTTTAGTTCCAGCGATTGTTCATTTTGAAGTACGTAATTTGTAGTTCCAAAATTTGATTCGCGATCAATACCAGGAGGAATTACATAAGGTATTGGGGTACGCTTACCGTTTTCTTCTATGTTAACAGTTGCAACAGTAAAATTTGTTTCATCGCCGTAATCACCGGCAGGATAATCGCCGGGTTCCAGAATTGGGTGATCGTAACGACGCCATTCACCTCTAACGAGTTCAAAGGTTGCGAAACGTGTAACTATTGGGCGTTCAAAGCCTTTCATGAACATCCTCATAAACCTAATTGACCTAAAATCACTTATGTTTCCTATTATTTTATTAGGATTACGAACAGGAATTTTAAACTGATACCAATGTACAGTTGTTACATCTCCGTTGGGGAGCTGAATACCTTTTGCTTCGTAAACATCAGTGATATAATTTTTGCCAACTTGCATTTTTGTAGGGTCGAGGTCGATTTTATACTGGAAATAGCGTTCAGATTCACTTAGTGTATTATCGCGATTAATATCCTCAACATTAGGATAATTAGTTGCTGCTGTGGGGTATGCTTCAGGGTTTTGTGCATCGGTAGGCGAATTACCTTCGGAGTTATTAAACTTTTTATAGCGTTCAGTTACGCTTGAATATTTTGCTTCGGTATCATAATCGCCACCTCTAAAGTAATGATATTTGTCGGTTGAAGGATCTGCATCAGCATTAATAAATGCACTGGATGATGCTCCGTATTTTGCCCTTATTACATCAAGGTATGTTGTGTTGTACCACGATCTTTCATCGTCGTTAGAAAGTCCGTCGTAGCCAACATCTTGAAATTCGCGTGCACCACCTACACTGCTAAACGACTCAACCAAAGCCTGTAGAGATGGAATACGCCCCCAAACTGTGGTGTCAACATTTTCAACAACGGAAGACGTCGGCAGTCCATTTTCATAGCTTTTTCTTCCATCTTTAAGTATGTCTTCCGATATTTCACCAAGGTCGATGTAAATATTACCTTTGTTGTTTTCGTCTTCGGTAAAAGGATCCATCATCCAAAATTGGATATATTCAATATTTGAGGCTTCAAAATCAGAAGTTTCTATTTGACGCATTATACCACCCCATCTTGATTTAGGATTTACCAAATTACCATTTTTATCGATACCGTCAGAATATGTGTTAGCATCAACATCGAAGTTATAGGAGCCTTTCTCTTTTGGGAAATATGCAAGGTTTAATACGGCAATGTTAGTTTGAATATTATTTATATTGTTATCTTTATTTGGGAACACCTCTTTTTGAAATACTTGTCTCACCGAGTTTTTAGATATTTCATTTTTATCAACATTTGCAGGACGGTAGCCACCTCTTACATCGTAGAATAAGGGATCGATAATATACCAGGCAAGCTTAGCCCTATTTTTTCCGTATGCATATTTATTGGCTGCTGAGGTGTTGGATAGTTGTGATTCGGGGAACATATTTGGTTGCCCTTGTGGCGTACTGGCCAAAAACCACATGTTTACATTTTTTAAATCTATTGATGAAGAAGCTCCTTCAAAATCATCAATATACGAAGTGCCGGTTTTCCCTATTGCTTTTGAATGTCCCGGTATAAATTGGGCAAATTCGCCATCGGCAATAATTTTTGAAACTTGCTTTGTAGAAATTCCGGGAAGTTTGTCAATTATTTTTGTTAGCCATCTTGAATCGGTACGGTAACTCATATCAATGCCCCACATTGTGTTTGATATTGGATCATCGCCGTAGTTAACCTTTTGTGTAAGAGGTCGTTCATGAAGATTTAATAATGTTCCACCAATATGAAAGTCTTTTGTTATTTCGTGATCAATATGTACTCCCATCATACGTTTTTGCTGAACAGCAAACATTGAGTTGCTTTCGAGAGAAACATTAATTGGAACACCTGAATTTAAAATTCCATCGTTAATAATTTTTACGCGACCAAGTGTATAATCAACCGTATAATCAATATTCTCGGTTAATGGTACTCCACCCGCAGTAACTTTTACAGAGCCTTGCGGAACATTAAGGGCATTTAGACTAATATCTGCTCCACCTGTTGAGCTGTACATGCCTTCAAGTAAAAAACGGTTTTTATCAGGATATTGTTCAGCACCTGCTTTGGTCATCGTGTACAACGAATCGTAGGCATATTTGTCGGCAAAATCAGGATTGTCAGGAAAAATTGAATCGCGAATATATTTTCCAAAAGGTTCGAGTTCTGTAAAATATATTCTACCATTTGAAGCTTGCATTGTACCTCCAATTGTTGAAGCGCCGTCAATAAAGTCGAACATTCCATCGCCACCGGGTATTGGATTTAGTTGATTATCAAGATTATCGAGTCCAAATAAATGTATTAAAGGTATGCCGGTAACATCTGCCGGACCTTCTGTAAAATAGCCGGTAGGTACGCCCTGTTTATTCCCTGAGTAAAGAATGTTAAACATGAAATTCTGTTTCTGCACCTGATATGCTCCAATTGAATAAACATTTTTCATCATCAAATCCCACATGGGCATATGCGTATTTGTTGTATTACTTTTCAGTAATTTAACAACGAGGTTAGATGGCGCAATGATACCCTGATCTGAAAATTCACCCACTTGATAAACACTATCGCTACCTATTACGGTGTATTGAAAAGCAACTGCGAGAACCTGATCGGTATTTAAGTATGTGTTTAGCGATATGAAACCTAACTTTCTATTAATAGTATATTCCGATTGCCTCAGTTTACGTGCATTTTCCAGCTTCACATAATCTTCGCCAGCGACAAAATAATTGGATCTTCCTATGTGTAGTGGGTCGCCGGAGAGATAATTGGTAACTGTATTAATTTGCCGTATTTGATTTGTATCCAGACTACTCATCAGGCTATTTGAATAATTTGATGGCTTTAATCCACCGGGAAGTGCATATATATATGGACTATAAATATCATTTTGATTTCCTTCACCAAGATCAGTAAAGGCGACAATATTTCTATTTTCATCAGTGGCAGCACCGATGTTTGTAACCCAAACCTCTACTTTAGTAATATTAACGTCGGATCCTACAATGGGTAAAGATTGTAGTGCTTTTGGGTATTGAGTACGAAATGAATGAGCAAAGAAAAAGTGTTTATTTTGCTCATAATCAAGGGCGGTAAGTTCAAACCTGTTTGTTTGGGCACCACCTTCGAGCTTTATATTTTTTGTTTCGCTTTGTTGCTGTGAGAAGATTGCCGTAACGTGTGTTTTGCCGAACTGTAATTCTGTTTTTACACCAAACAGGCTCTGGCTGCCACTTATCAATGTCGATCTTAGTGGCAGGCTTACATTACCGGCTTCGATAAGTTTTATTATTTCGTCTTCTTTGCCTTCGTATTTGAGCTTTAATGTATTTTCAAAATCGAATGATGATTCGGTGTTATAGTTTGCTTTAAACTCAATTTTATCACCAATTTTGGCAACAACATTCATCTGTATTTTCATCTTAAAATCGAAGTTGGTAGTCCTGCGTTGCCTTACATCAAGAGCGGGGTCGTCCCTTTTGGTTGATAATATGCCAAAGCTAACTTCTGCTGAGCCCTGTGGTCTAATATCAATTGTATTGCTTCCAAAAATTCTGTCGAATGCTTCTCCACCAACATATATTTTAGGTATAAGGCGTTCGCCTTCGGCTGTACCTGCGGTTTGTGTACGCTCATTCCAATAGTCGTTTACACCGGTTTTAAGTTCATAATTTTGGAATTCATCAAAATTCATTTCAGTTGGCAGTCGATATTGAAAATCGCCTATTTTGTTAACAAATTCATATGTATTTGTTTCGGGATTATATTCGATTTTATGATCAATATTTGATGGTGAATTTAAAAATAATGGACTTGAATTTTGTTTATCAAGAAAAGGGTTTCCTGTAAAATCGTTAAATGGAAATCTCAGATTGACTCCCGTAGTGTCGGCATTAGCAGGGGAGGAAGTAGTAGTATTGTTTTGTGCTTTTACTACAACGGGAAACAGTAATAATATTGATAGAAAGCTAAGTATAAGCTGCTTAAATATTAAAATATATATATATTTCCTGTTCAAAGTATCTTTTTTATAACTTTATACAAAGACGAAAATACTTTAAAGCATTTTCAATGCATCTTTAATTAACTCTTCAACGGTAACAACACTACTATTTTTAAGTACCTTGTCGATTACTTTTTCGGCACTTATCTTGTTGAAGCCCAATATTAGTAAACCTGATAACGCTTCTTCCCTAATTGTATTGTGATTTTGGTTAATTTTTTCGAGCTCGATACCTGATTTAATTAATTTATCTTTTAAATCGATAATAATGCGTTGAGCTGTTTTTCCGCCAATACCTTTAACACCTTGTAACACATTGGCTTTTGACTGTACAATTGCATCAAAAGCTTCCTCGGTTGAGAGTGAGGAAAGGATCAGTCGAGCTGTATTAGCTCCAACTCCGGAAACTGTAATGAGATAAATAAATAGCAGGCGTTCATTTTTGTCGGCAAATCCATATAATATTTGTGCATCTTCACGAACAAGAAAATAGGTGAATAGCTTTATGTTTTCTTTGTCCTTGATTTTGGAATACGTTGTTAACGAAATATTTACAAAATAGCCAATGCCTGCAACATCAATTACAACATATGTTGGCTTTTTTTCAACCAGTTTACCATTTAAATAATCATACATACTGTATTGTTAGTATTATAATGGATTAAAAATTCAATGCTATCTCCAAAACTAAACCTGCAAAAATACAATTTAAAGTGAAATAAGATATATTTATTGGCATGACTTTTCAAAAATTGAGTATTTTATTTATGCTGATAGATTGGTTATATTTTGTTTTTAATCAGCTGACGATACTGTACTTAAATAAACCTTGGTGAAGAGAATTAGGGTTTATAAGAAAGTCGTACTAAAAACTTAATTTGATGGTTGGGTTTTGTATAGATTTATAATTCTTATTTGTGTATTAATACAGCTTATAAATATTGTAATCCTATAACACAATATTGTGCTATAGGATTACAATATTTAGGTTTCTTTTATTGACTCACTGCTTCTGCAACTTTTACAGGAGCAGGTGTTTTAACAATAGTAAGTTCATCAATAATATTTTTTGCACCGGCAAACTTATCGATGATAAATAGTACATAATTAATATCTACAACAATTGTGCGTTGCAGTTTTGGAGCAAATGCAATATCGCTACTCATAGCTTCCCAGTTACCGTCAAAAGCTAAACCGGTAAGTTCTCCTTTACCATTCATTACCGGCGAGCCTGAGTTGCCTCCGGTAATATCGTTGTTAGTTAAAAAGCACACAACCATTTTACCGTTGTGTCCATATTGTCCGTAATCTTTTGTTTTGTATAATTCTTTTAGTTTTTCAGGTACAATAAACTCATCATTTTCAGGGTCTTCTTTGGCCATTACGCCACTAAGGTGTGTAACAAAATCAAAATGTATTGCGTCGGCAGGATAATAATCAAGTACTTTACCATAAGAAAAACGAAGTGTTGAATTGGCATCGGGATAGAATTTTTTATTAGGTTGCATTTCTCTTATTCCTTCAACGAACAAGCGTTTTGCAGTTTTAACATCGTCGCCACCTCTTTTAACATTTGATGATGCTTTCATAAGTATAGCCATATACTGAGATCCCAACATTAATGCCGGATCTTTTGTAAGCACTTTTAGTTTAGGATTGTTTAAAAAAGCAGTAATTTTACTCTGACTTGAAAAAACAGATTGTGAAAAAACGTAAGATGCAATATCTTTAAAATTACCCTTATACTTTTTAACAAGTTTTGTAAGTATTTCGGGCTGCATATTCTTAGGGACATTGTTATAATACATCTCGGTCATAGCGGCAAAAACATCTTCATCAGTTGCCATATCGTAGTTTTTAAACTCATCAGCAACTTTACTTTTAAGTTTTGCAACCTCATTGTTTATTTGGTTAAGTTTCTTACCCTTTTTCTTCTTATCTTTTTCTTTCTTGTATTGTTCCATAAGACTTTTTAGAGATGAAAATTTATTGGCATAGCTTATTATTGCAGCACCACCAACTCCGGTAAGGCTGGCATAAACTAAAGTTGAGAAGCCATCGGCTTTTTTTGAATTTGCGTCATTAATAGTAGCTAATACGTTGCCATATTTTTTCTGTCTCTCAGGGGTTTCGTTAATCCAATTCGTAAACTCTGCTTCAAATGCTTTTTTATTGGCATAAACGTCAAGGTTTTTCACACCTTTTGTTTGTCCGATAAAGAGTTTCCATGCGTTGGCAATACCGGCATAATTTGATGAATATTTTATACGTACTTGCTGATCTTTACTCATGTGTGATTTCCACACCTCAAGTTTTTTACCAAATACCTCGATAATAGGAGGGTAATAATCATTTACCATAAAATTAATTCCTGATGCTGTTTCGTAGCGTTCGGTTCCACCGGGGAATCCCCAAATCATTGAAAACTGATTTTTTTTAATAGGATCAAGTGATATTGGAAGGTAGTGCTTTGGAACTAAAGGAATATTATCTTCAGAATATTTTGCAGGGCTGCCGTCGGGGGCAGTATATATGCGGAATATACTAAAGTCGCCTGTATGGCGAGGCCACATCCAATTATCGGTATCACCACCAAATTTGCCAATTGACGATGGTGGAGCTCCAACAAGTCTAACATCTTCATACACCTGATACACAGACATGTAATATTCATTTCCGCTAAAGAAACTTTTAATTACAACATTATATTTGCCATCTTCTGAGGCATTTTTTTTAAGTCTTGAAGTTATTTTTTTTATTGCTGCCGTACGATCTTTTCCTACTAGTGTATCACTAATATTTGGGATAATGCTATCAGTTACATCTGCCATACGGTAAAGTATTGAAGCTGTTAGCTTATCGTTTGGTAATTCCTCACCTTTGTTCATTGCCCAAAATCCCTGTGCTAAATAGTCGTGCTCGGTAGTACTGTTTTGTTGAATTACATCATAGCCACAATGATGATTTGTAAACATCAAGCCCTGATCAGAGACAATTTCTGCGGTACAGAAAAAGCCTTGTGGGTTTGGTTGATTAGCTAATCCTACAATAGCGTCTTTCAAGCTGCCGCTATTAACGTTATAAATTTCCTGAGGAGTTAATTGTAGCCCCATTTTCTGCATATCAACATAATTTAATCGCTCAAAAAATATTGGCAGCCACATGCCTTCGTCGGCTACTACTTTTACACTTGAAATAAGAAATATAAAAGCAAAAAGATAAAATAATTTTTTCATTGTTTTAGTGTATTTTAATTTGGTGAATTTTATATTAATAAAATTATCTCACAACATGTGAGTATAACAAAATTTGCTAATTAAGTACTGCGTAATTGTTAAAATCATTGTTTGTTGTACGTTAACGTGTAAGTATTTATTTTAAACCAACAACTTCAGGTCCTTGTTCAAAATAAATATCAGATGGGATTCCTTGTTTGTTTACACGATCCAAATCGGCTTGTAACTGGGGACTAATTTTACCATCAGTATCAATCCAACTACTTACTTCATCATAATTACCATCGCCCTGAAGCTTGAGTATTTTTTGAGTAAGTTCTTTGGATGCTTCTTTCATTTTCTCAAGATTAATTGAATAAGTTCCGTCATTGTGGCGGGTAAAAGCCTCTTTTTTAAGAAAAAAGCTAAAACGGAGCATGTTTGCCATGCCATGAGCACTAGATGCTCCAAACCTAACGGATCGAAAGATTCCGGCCATAAAAGTTACATAGTTGTCCATCAAATCAGTTTCCGTAAAAACACCTCTCTCATTCAATTTTGTAACAAGGTATAAGCCAAGTATATCAGCTTTACCTTCTTCAATGGCTGCAAATTTTTCCTTTAGAGCGTGGCGTACAGTCCCTTTGTTGTTTATTGTATTTTTAATGCCCATACCGTGTGCAACTTCGTGGAACATAGTGTTTGAAAAGAAAGCATTAAAAGTTACATATTTGCGTTGATTTTCGCTTATGAGTATTTTTGAAATGGGGACGAGTATTTTATCAAATTTAGCTTGCATAGCATTTTTTAACTGTAATTTACGTGTTCCTTTTTTCAGTTGTACGTTTTCATCATTAGGAAGGTTTATTGCTATGGTTTTGCCGGCCATGTTGCAATCGCCTGCATAATAAATAACATCGTAGGCATTAAGTTGTGCATCCGATCCAGGTACTTCATTTTTATATTTTTGCTCAACAGGCAATTCTTTTTGAAGTTCGGGAAGATACTGTGCATACTTTGCGAGCTTTTTACTCCACTTAACATCTTTAATAAGTATAAACGACTCATGAGCTGATTTGTAACCAAAAAGTTGATCGGTATAATTTTCGATGGGACCGATTACAATATCAATTAGATTATTCTTCATATCAAGCCATGCCATATCGCTGTCGTAATAGTCGTCAGTAAGCAAAGCCTGTGCTCTTAAGTTAAGGTAATTTGCAAAACCTTTATCATCGGCAAGTTTAGCAGCTTGCTCAAGTAAAGCGGCTGCTTTATCAATCTGGTCTTTGTATCCGTCATGATACCATAATGTTTCTAATTTTTTTGTTTCGTTATTTCTTCTTATTAGCGTATAAGGGCTGGTTTTATTTGGGTCTTTAAATTTCTCAAATTCTTTGGCAGTCATATTCATAGGGTAAAACTGTGCACCGGCCGGTTTGTCGCCGTAACCTGCAATAAAGGGTGTGAGATTATTCAATTCATCCCAAGGTCCATAATTTATTAGAGCATATTGCCTGTCTTTTTTGCCGTTAACGCCAACCATAAAAGCTTGTTTCGCTTCTACGTTTTCCATCCAAAATATTTCATCCATTAAATCAGCAGCCCTAAAAAGCAATTTAAGCATGTCTTTTTGGTTGCTGCTTAGATTACTAATATCAGCGGTGAGTTTAACTTTTGCATATTTTTTCATTTTATAAGGATGCTCTTCTGCGTACTTCTTTTCGGCTTTTTTCTTTTTGCTTTCACAGCCTGTAAATGAAATTATCCCGATTAGTGCAAAGATAATGAGTAGGTTTGTCTTAATCATACTATTAATTTTATTGGTGTTTTTTATGTAGGGTACAAATGTAAAAATAATATCGTCTTCAATCATTATAATATTTAGCCTATTTTATTAATGCAATAGCACATTAAATAAATAGTTATACTTTTGTTACTACAAAAAATAATAAATAATGGATATATACACAAAAAAGAGGCGGTGGAAGATAGTTCTTTCTATATTTGGTCTTATTTTTATTGGAGTATCATTATTTTACACAAACTTAATTGTACGGAAGTTTGCTGCAAAGGAACGCAATAATGTTAGGCTGTGGGCCGATGCTGTTCAACGGAAAGCCAGATTGGTACAATATACCGAATCTTTTTTTGAACAATTGCAAGATCAAGAACGAAAGCGTGTTGAACTGTTAGCTAATGTTTATAAGCAACTGCTCGACGAAAATCAATCAAATTATAATTTTTTTCTTGATATAATTTATAATAATAACACAATACCTATTATACTTACTGACAATAGAGGTAAAATTATTGAAACAAAAAACCTTGATGCTGAGGCCGATACAATTAATCAGTTTTCGGGTAGGATTAAAAGGGAGTTTACAAAATATAAACCAATTATGGTTCAATATTTAAACCATAAGCAATATCTTTATTATAAAGATTCGCAATTTTTTACTGAGTTGAGGGATGTGCTTAATAATTATGTGGCTTCTTTTATGTCAGAAGTAGCACTAAATTCTTCAAGTGTGCCTGTTATTATTACCGACAGTACGCACACTAACGTACTAATGTTTGGTAACCTGAATGATATTAAAATGACTGACCCGGCTTTTGTTAAGCGTAAACTTGCAGATATGGCCGATGAAAATGTTCCAATAGAAGTAACACTTGGCAACAAAGGGAAGTCGTATATTTATTATAAGGATTCGGAGCTACTGACAATTGTTAAATTTTTTCCATTGGCTCAAATATTAATAATTGTAGTATTTGCTGCTTTTGCATATATGCTTTTTAGCTTTGCACGACGGTCGGAACAAAACAGAGTATGGGCAGGTATGGCACGCGAAACTGCTCATCAAATTGGCACACCTTTATCATCAATTATGGCGTGGCTCGAGCTGCTTAAAATGGATAAGGATAACCTAACTCAGGCAACAAATGAAATCGAAAATGATGTTAAAAGGTTGGAAATGATAACCGAAAGGTTTTCAAAAATTGGATCATCACCAACTCTTGAAACAAATAATATTGTTAAAATACTTACTGACAGTATTAACTATTTAAAACCACGAACTTCAAAAAAAGTAACTTATATTTCCGACTTTGATAACGACCGCGGACTTTTAATTCCTGTAAATGCTGCTCTTTTTAGCTGGGTTATTGAAAATATATGTAAAAATGCAATTGATGCAATGGGGGGTATCGGTACAATAATAATTGCTTTGCAGGAAGATTCAAAAACTGTGATTATTGACATAAGCGATACAGGCAAGGGTATTTCAACTTCTGAGCAAAAAGCAATCTTTAATCCTGGCTATACAAGTAAAAAACGTGGTTGGGGCTTAGGGTTATCTCTTTCGCGAAGAATAATTAAAGATTATCATAAAGGGAAACTATTTGTTAAAACCTCGTCAGTTGGTAAAGGAACTACTTTCAGGATTGTATTAAAAAAAGTACTCTTACTAAACGATATTTAGTTATTTTACATAGAAACCTACCGAATTGGTAACCAAATGCCATGAAGAATAAAATACAATAATGAAAGCAGCACCTCTGGTAGAAATAAAACATGAATTAACGAATACTTCACATGATGAATTAGTAAAAATATGCTTAAACTTATCAAAATTTAAAAAAGAAAATAAGGAATTGATGACATACTTATTGTTTGATTCTGATGATGAGGTTGCTTTTATAGTTAGTGTGAAAACAGAGATGAAGCAACAATTTGATGCAATTAATACAAAAACTTATTTCTATATGAAAAAGAGTGTTCGTAAAATATTACGAAATATTAAAACTAATATCAGATATTCAAAAAAGAAAGAGACAGAAATAGAGTTGCTTATTTACTTTTGTTCTGAATTAAAAAAAATGAACCCCTCAATATTTAAAAATGCTGTACTTCAAAATATTTACAATCGTCAAATTGAAATAATTAAAAAAGCAATATCACATTTGCACGAAGACCTTAGATATGATTATGGCATGGAATTAAATGAATTATAAACTTATAAATTATGGCATGAAAATAGCAATAACCGGAGCCAGCGGGCATGTTGGTGTTAATTTGGTAAAAACGCTTGTGACTTTGGGTTATGATGTTAAGGCTCTAATATGCAATAGTGTAGATGGAATAGATGACTTAAAGATTATACAAGTAAAAGGGGATTTACTTGATGCTGTTTCGTTAGCTGAATTGTGTAAAGATGTTGATGTAGTCTTTCATCTTGCTGCCCTGATTTCAATTGGGGCAGAATCTGCTAAGCAAATTTCTGATATAAATATTGAAGGAACAAAAAACATCCTGAATGCTGCTCGTAATGCTAAAGTCAGTAAATTTATTCATTTTAGCTCAATACATGCGTTAAAGCATGAGCCTTTTAACATTCCAATGGATGAGAAACGTGAGATTGTAACCAACTCGAAAATAGTGTATGAACGTACCAAGGCAATAGCTGAAGAATGGGTGCTAAAACAAAATAGTTCAACTTTTGAAGTTGTTGTGTTAAACCCAACTTCTATTATAGGACCGGTAGATATAAAACCGTCACTTATGGGTAAGCTAATGGTAAGTGTTTACAATCGTACAATACCGGGTGTTGTTCCCGGTGGCTACGATTGGGTTGATGTTCGTGATGTTGTACATGCAGCAGTTGCTGCTATTAATAGCGGTAGAGGTGGTGAACGATACATATTATCGGGACAATGGTTGCCTATAAAGAAATTTA
>CAZGWS010000006.1:0-2900 GCA_964528805.1 uncultured Lentimicrobiaceae bacterium
CCAATTGATTTAGGAAGTTACTCAAGCAGGGTTACTTTTATGGCTGGTAATGCAGCAAAAACTGCTGCTGAAAACCTTAAAAACAAAATTGTTGAATCACTAATAAATAAATATAATATTGCAGCGGAAGAGTTAAATTTCGAGAACGACAAAGTATTCTCCAACGATAAAACTGTAAATTTAAATTGGATTGAAGCCATTGAAATAGCAACACGTAAAATTGGAGCTCTTACCGTGGCGGGACAATATAATTCGCCCAAGTTGGGAGGCACGTTTAAAGGTGCAGGAGCAGGCTTGAGCCCATCTTATTCATTTGGTAGCGTTATAGTAGAAGTAAAGGTTGACAACAAAACCGGTTTTGTTGAAATTATTGATCTGTGGGGAGCTCACGATTGTGGCACTGCCATAAACCCTCTTGCTGTTGAAGGACAATTGGAAGGATCGTGGCATATGGGACTCGGACAAACAATTAGTGAAGAAATGAGATACCATAAAGGCTTATTGTTAAATAGTAATTTTATTGACTACAAAATACCGAGCAGCCTCGATACTCCCGACATAAAATCAAATATTATTGAAAGTTGCGATCCGGAAGGTCCCTTTGGCGCTAAAGAATGTGGGGAAGGGGCGTTACATCCTGTTATTCCTGCAGTAGGAAATGCAATATTCGATGCAATAGGCAAAAGGATATTTAGTCTTCCAATAACTCCCGATAAAATATTAAAAGCCATTCATGACGACTAATTTATTTGCATAATATCATTAATATGAGAAATAATTCAGATAGTGTAAATTATCACTTACCCAACAGTTTACAGGAAGTCTTTACTTTAATAAAGCAGATAAAAGACTATTCTTTCATAGCGGGTGGTACTGATATAATGGTAAATAAACAGCAGGGAAATTTTAATTCTAATTGCTTAATTGACCTTAGCAATATAGAGGAAATACAAGGGTCTAACATTGATCATGATTATTATAAAATTGGTGCAACGGTTAAGTTATCCGATATTATTGATGATGAATATCTCAAAAATAATTTCCCTCTCGTAATTGAAGCGGCAAAATCTATCGCCACTCCACTAATAAGGAATCAGGCAACATTGGGTGGTAATTTATTATGTGAAAATCGCTGCATATTCTATAATCAATCTGAACTTTGGCGCGAAGCAGCCGGTTATTGCCTAAAATGTGGAGGCAATATCTGCATAGCCACAGGCGGGAAAAAAACCTGCCTGTCAAAATTTGTTTCCGATATGGCTCCTGCTCTTATTAGTATAGATGCATGTGTTGTACTGATAAACCATGAAGTTGAAAAAACAATCAACTTAGAAGATCTTTATACGGGGGAAGGGATCAACTCGAAGAATATTGATAAAAACACTATTATCAAATGTATTCTTTTGCCTTTAAACAAAATCAAGAAGTCCTATTTCAGAAAACTCCGTCAACGTAAAACGCTGGAATTTACATCGGTAACAGTTGCGGTAGCACTATTAAAAACCAACCAAATTAAAATTGCCATTTCCGGTGCAGGGCCGGGACCTATTGTTTTTAAAACAAAAAAGGGGGAGTCCTTCGAGAATATTTATTCAGAAATCAACAGGAGGGCGAAAATAATAAACAACGATTTTTTTAATCGTAAATACAGGAAACAAATACTAAAAACCTATTTAAACGATTGTTTAATTGATATTGAAATATAAATTAATGCACTATTATGTCAGAAGTTCAATACATTCATCCCGACTATTTTAACATTAGCGAATTACTTAGCGACGAACACATACTAATACGCAATTCTGTTAGGGATTGGGTAAACCGCAGGGTAAAACCAATTATTAATGATGCTTGTCAGAAGCACGAATTCCCCATTCACCTAATAAAGGAATTGGGTGAAATTGGAGCCTTTGGTCCTTACATACCTGAAAAATATGGTGGAGCAGGATTAGATCAAATTTCTTACGGTTTAATAATGCAAGAACTGGAAAGGGGCGACTCGGCAATACGCTCGGCAGCCTCGGTACAATCCTCTTTGGTTATGTATCCAATTTATAAATATGGCACTGAGGAACAACGGGTGAAATTTTTGCCCCTTCTCGCCTCAGGTGAAAAAATAGGTGCTTTTGGGCTCACCGAACCTAATCACGGGTCAGACCCCGGCAGCATGCAAACTAAATTTGAGGATAAAGGCGACCACTATCTCTTGAACGGTGCAAAAATGTGGATTACCAATTCTCCACTGGCCGATGTATGTGTTGTATGGGCTAAAGATGAAAACAAAGTTGTAAGAGGTCTTTTAGTTGAAAAAGGCATGCCGGGTTTCACAGCGCCCGAAACACTAAACAAATGGTCGCTGAGAGCCTCCGTTACCGGCGAGCTGGTTTTTGATAATGTAAAAGTGCCTAAAGAAAATCTTTTACCCAACGTTCAAGGTCTTAAAGGACCACTAAGTTGCTTAAACTCTGCCAGATATGGTATCGCCTGGGGTGTTATCGGTGCTGCCTGCGACTGTTACGATACTGCTCTAAGGTATTCGCTCGAAAGAAAACAATTTAACAAACCAATTGCCTCTTTTCAGTTAACTCAAAAAAAACTAGCTGAAATGATCACGGAAATCACGAAGGCACAATTACTTGCATGGCGGTTGGGAACTTTAAGGAATGATGACAGAGCAACACCTGCGCAAATATCAATGACAAAAAGAAATAATGTTGAAATAGCATTGAAAATAGCCCGCGACTCTCGTCAGATATTAGGAGCAATGGGTATTACAGGCGACTTCCCCATGATGAGACATATGATGAATCTGGAGTCGGTAATCACCTATGAAGGTACTCACGATATTCATTTATTGATAACAGGAATGGATATTACAGGCATTAACGCCTTCAATTAAT
>CAZGWS010000006.1:3000-4961 GCA_964528805.1 uncultured Lentimicrobiaceae bacterium
ATGGCTTTGTTGCTTGCAGGACTTCCTGTTGAAACGGCGGGGGTAACAATAAACAGACTTTGTGCTTCAGGCATGCAGGCTGTTATTGATGCCTCAAGGGCAATTAAACTTAATGAAGGGGATGTTTTTATTGCCGGTGGAACCGAGAACATGTCAAGAGCACCCTGGGTTGTAGCAAAAAGTGATACTGCCTTCAGTAGGAATGCCAAAATATTCGACTCAACAATAGGGTGGCGTTTTACGAATCCGAAACTTGCTAATCTGTATCATCCTTATTCTATGGGTGAAACAGCAGAAAATGTAGCAAAAAAATGGAATATTAGCCGTTTGGAACAAGATGAATTTGCGTATTCTTCGCAAAAGAAATATAAACGTGCTCTTGAGAAAAATAAATTCAAGGAGGAGATACAACCCATAGAAATTACCCGAAAGAAAAAAGAAACATTGATAGTTTCTGTTGATGAGCATCCGCGTCCGGATGTTAGTATGGAACAATTATCTAAACTGAGACCAGCTTTTAAGGAAGGCGGAACAGTTACTGCCGGTACTTCGTCAGGTATAAACGATGGAGCGGCTGCATTAATTATTGTTTCAGAAGATATTGTAAATCAATACAATTTAAAGCCTAAAGTTAAAATACTTTCCTCAGCTGTTGCCGGAGTTGACCCTGCTTTAATGGGGACAGGACCTATACCTGCAAGTCGCAAAGCACTTAAAAGAGCAGGTCTTACTATTAATGATATGGGGTTGATAGAATTAAATGAAGCATTTGCAGCACAATCCATAGCATGTATCAGAGAATTAAATATTAATCCTGATATTGTAAACGTAAATGGAGGGGCTATTGCACTCGGGCATCCCCTTGGTTGCTCTGGTGCTCGAATCATTACAACACTATTTCATGAAATGTGCAAAAATGATGATGTAAGATACGGACTTGCAACATTATGCATCGGAGTGGGACAAGGAGCTTCAATGATTTTTGAGAAAGTTTAAAAAATTGTACTACCAATACTTCTGCCACCATCAACATGTATTATCTGTCCGGTAATAAAATTACTTTTTTCAGAAACCAAAAATGAAACAACATTGGCAATATCTTGAGGTTTTCCTACTTTTCTTGTGGGTTGCGCATTTATTAAGCCTTTCATAACCTCTTTTGTAAGACCCTGAGTAAGGGGAGTATCAATAAGTCCGGGAGCAACAGCATTAACATTTACATTGTATTTTCCAAGTTCTAAGGCTAAAACTCTTGTCAGCCCAACAATTCCGGCTTTCGATGCTGTATAATTTGACTGCCCCCTATTATTTCCCAACCATGCTCGTGATGATATATTTACAATTTTGCCCGAGTTTTGTTTTCTCATTATTTTCGCTGCTTCCTTGCACATCATCCATGTACCTTTAAGATTTACATCAACAACAAAATCGAAATCGTCCTTTGGCATATTCCAAATCATATTATCACGTATTATCCCTGCATTATTTACCAGAATATCTAATTGTCCATATTTTTGTTTTATAGTATTGAACAAAACCTCAACATCTTCAATATTACTGATGTCACACTTGATAAAACTGGAATTCTTCCTGCCAAGGTAATCAATAATTGAATTATCATTATTATCTCTCACATCAACCACAATCACGAAAAAATTATCATCAATCAGTTGTTTTGCTATACTTTTCCCTATGCCCATCGAGGCTCCCGTAACTATGGAAATTTTCTTGTCCATTATCTATGTAATTTAGTTGTTCTGCAATATGCAAATACGCCTTTTCTCAATCAAAACAATTTGAATATTTACATACAAAAATAAATAAATATATTAATGTTTTCTACCATATGAAATATCGCTAAAATAATCGAATATATTATAAGTTCTTTTAAGGTACTGTAAATGCTTCTTTATTAATTAATTAACTAAGCTTTATCTTCGCTTAAAAATTTACGGATTCGG
>CAZGWS010000006.1:5061-7531 GCA_964528805.1 uncultured Lentimicrobiaceae bacterium
GGCGACAGGAAACAAATTGTTCTTGGGGATGCATATTATCAGTCGTATATTTGCCATATTCCAAGGGGTATTATTGAGATGGCTTTATCGGGTCATTTTACCGATTTTGATGGCTTCATATTTCCTTCCATTTGTGATGTCATAAGAAACCTTTCCGGTATGTTCCAGATGTCGAAAATTGGTCAATTTGCAAAATATATGGATTTTCCGCAGGATTTTAATCCCGAAATAGGTGGAAAATTCTATATTCAGGAAATGAATTCCGTCCTTTCCAAGATAAAAAAAATAAATGGTGTTGAGTTAACTACGAAGAATCTTAATCATTCCATAAGTTTATATAATACCAATAGGGAATTAATTGAAAAGATTTATGATATTAGGCAAATTTACCCTTGGAGATTATCTGCCGTTGATACTTATCATATAATAAGGGCGGGTATGGTTATCCCTGTTGAGGAACATAATGAAATACTAGAACAGGTGCTTCAGGAAATTAGCAAGGACATTGGAAATCCTGTGGATAAAATTAAAGTTGTTATTACAGGTGCTTTTTGCGAACAGCCACCAGTTTCGTTAATTAGAACTATTGAGCTGGCAGGATGCTATGTAGTTGATGATGATTTTATGTTAGGTTCACGATGGTTGCAAACACAAGTTGACGATAATACTGACAATCCTAAGTTAGCACTTTCTAATGCTTATTTAAATTACAGTACATTTTCTTCGTCAGTATATGATGTTGGAAACCCCAAAAGCAAAAGGCTAATTGAACTTACGAAACGACGGGAGGCTGATGGAATTATTTTTGCTGCTCCCAGCTTTTGCGATCCCGCTTTGCTTGACAAGCCTATTTATAATCAGGAATGCGATAAAGCCGGCATTAGATATATTAATTTTCAATACCACGAGAACATAGGACAGTTTAAGGTAATAAAAGAGCAAGTAGGTGCTTTTTCAGATTCCATAAAACTTTGGGATGTTGAAGTTTAGCGTTTTTAAGAAACGATAAGATAAGTGAAAATAAACATGAATAATCTTTAATAAATTTATGTCAAATACAGTAAAAAAAGAAAAAAGCATGATACTCCAAAAAGAAATGATTGGAGGCTTGTTTAAAGAACTTGGTAATACAAAAGAGAGCGGTAAAAAAGTAGTTTACACTTTTGTTCCCGGAAACTTATCGGAATTGATACGATCCTTCGATATGCTCCCTGTTTATCCCGAAATTAATGCTTTACAATCGGGAATGAGAAAAATGTCGGGCGATTATATTCGCGAAGCCGAAAAATGGGGGCACTCGGAAGATGTTTGCACATACGTAAAATGCGATATTGGAATGATGCTTAAAGGAAATATCGGCCCTACCGGTGAAAAAATCCCTGATCCCGATTTATTGCTTCTAAGTTATACAGGATGTTTTACATTTTTAAAATGGTTTGAAAACCTCGAACATTTATATCCCGGAGTTCCTGTTGCACTAATTCATACTCCATATCAGGAAAATGGTGAAATAACAGCTGAGATGACTGAATACATGGTCAAGCAACTAAAAAATGACGTTATCCCAAAGATGGAAAAAGTTTCAGGGCAAAAGTATAACCCTGAAAAACTAAAAACCATACTTCAGCATTCAGCAGATACTGAAGATTTAATTACAAAAATTTTCGACACCACCAAAAATGTGCCCTCTCCTATTGATGCATATTTTGCAGGCGTTTATTATATAGGTCCTATAAACATAGGCTTTAGAGGTACTCCCGAGGCTACTCAATATTATAAAGAGTTATATAACGAGATTTTAGAGCGTGTGCGCCTTGGTTTAGGACCTGTAACTCCTGAAGGTGAAATGGATGAAGAAAAATACAGGCTTGTAGTAGAAGGTCCACCAAACTGGACAAGCTTTAGGGAGTTTTGGAAATTATTTTACGATATGGGAGCCGTTATAGTTTCTTCGTCTTACACTCGTGTGGGGGGAGTTTATAAAAATGGTTTTAGACATGATCCTAGCCGTTTGCTCGAAAGCCTCTCAGAATATTGTATGGGTTGCTATACGAACTTAAACCTTAACCAAAGAGTTGATTTACTAGGAGAAGAAATCCGGAAATATAAAGCTGATGGCTTTCTTGTTAACTCCATAAAAAGTTGTAACTCATTCTCTGCCGGCCAATTACTTATAATGAGAACATTGGAGGATAAACTCGAAGTTCCGGTAGGTTTTATTGAATCGGATTTGGTTGACCCTCGATATTTTTCGTATTCAAATATTAAAAACCGTCTCGAATCATTCTTCCAAATGCTGGAGCAGAGGAAAATAATGATTACTTAAGTAATATAGAATTTGAAAGAAAGTATTAAAAATTAAAAAGACAAATGTGAAAAGATTTTATTTAGGTGTGGATTTGGGCTCAACAACCTCTAAAGCAATTATCATTAATGAAAAAGATGAAATTGTTGGTAGGGGAATTACAAA
>CAZGWS010000006.1:7631-13322 GCA_964528805.1 uncultured Lentimicrobiaceae bacterium
AAAAGGAAGTTGTCATCTGTTCCACTTGCACTGTTTTTGCCGGAGCAGAAGTTAGAGAATTACTAAACGTTGGTGAAAAAAGATCAGATATACTTGCGGGGCTTCATAAATCAATCGTTATGAGAGCCATGTCGTTAATAGCTCGTTCAGGCGGTGTAAAAAACGAATTTACTTTTACCGGTGGCGTAGCTCGTAATCAGGCGGTGTTAAAATATGTGTCGCAAATGGTAAACGAAAGTTATGGCAACGATATACAAATAAACATTCATACTGACTCAATATTTATGGGAGCCCTTGGTGGAGCCATGTTTGCGAGAAGAGCATCATTAAAAAATAAAAATTAATTTCTTTAAAAATGGATAACGGAATTATAACAATTGGAATTGATGTAGGTAGTAGCTATATAAAAACTATCCTACTAAGATATTCTGAAAATATAGAAATTTTAGATCAGCATATAGAAAAAATCAGAAAGCGAAATCCCACTGTTGTTGCAGAGGAATCCGTAAACTATCTTCTCGATAAAAGTAATCTTGTGTATGATGATGTTGCATATCTAGCATCAACAGGAGAAGGGGAAATGGTGAAAAGAAAAAAAGGCCATTTTTATAGTATGACAACTCATACCAGAGGTGCTACCTTTATGTTTCCTGATGTTAATTATGTGGTTGATATGGGAGCTCTTTATGTAAAGGCAATTAAAGTTGATAAAGTGGGAAGAGTTTTGGACTATAAAATGACCGGACAGTGTGCCAGCGGTTCCGGACAGTTTATTGAAAATATTTCCCGGTATCTTGGTCTGGCAATTAGTGAAGTTGGTGAAATTTCAATGAAATCAACTAACCCGGAAACACCGTCAGGAATATGTGCTGTTCTTGCTGAAACTGATGTTATCAATATGGTTTCCAGAGGAATATCAACACCCGATATTGTTAAAGGTATTCATATTTCAGTCGCCAACAGGGTAATAAAACTATTAAACTCCCTTAAAGCTGATGGCAATATTGTGTTAACTGGTGGTATGGCTTCAAATATCGGCATGGTTCAAACTGTTAAAGAACTTGCCGAAAAGGCAGAAATAAATCCCGATAAAATTAAAGCTCACCCCAAATCTATTTTGGCAGGTGCACTAGGAGCTGCAATTTGGGCAGGTTTTAGATATAACAAGCTAAACAACAAAACTTTATCGAATTAATAAAATAACTATTTAATTAATTTTTATATTGTATGCAGAAAACATTTCTTGAATCTAAGTATAAACTTAAGGCGGTATTGCCAAATATTGCCCACATGCTGAGAAAAAATTCAAAATCTTTCAGCGATAGATATGTTTTCAAACAAAAAATAAACAATTCCTATGAGGGCATAAAATGGCCGGAATTCTTTGATAATATTAATATAATTGCTTTTCGATTAAAGGAGTTGGGTTTCACAAAAGGAGAGAAAGTATTAATTTTTTCGAGAAACAGAGTTGAAATGCTTCAACTTGAATTTGCAGTTCAAGCTTCGGGAGGTATCTCAGTTCCCGTTTTCCATAATTTAAGAGCAGAAGTAGTAAATAAACTATATAAACATTCAAATTCTAAATATATCTTTGTTGGTGGTGAAAGCCAAATCGGAAAAATAGATCCTACTTTAAATATCAAACAGATTTTTTCATTCGACAACATCAAACATAAGAATTTCCCCAATCTTATTACTTTTAAAGAGTTGATTAAAAAAGCTGATTTAAAAGGATTTAGTCTTGATTATGATGCTGACCCACATGATGTTTGTCTAAATATGTACACTTCCGGAACAATGGGTGTCCAAAAATGTGTTCAGCTAACACATCACAATATTTTATCGCAGCAAGCTGCATTTGATTGTGTTTGGGATTTAAATGAAAACGACAGATTTCTGAGTTATTTACCATGGCATCATAGTTTTGGAGGTATCTTTGAAAAGATATCTGCTGTATATAATGGAAGTGAAATCTATCTCGAATCGGGCTATGGAACCGACCCACAGGAAATTCTGAAAAATTGGAAACTCGTTAAACCAACTACTTTTTTTAGCGTTCCAATGGTTTATCAATCTTTATATACATTGGCTAAGGAAAGCAAGGAAGCAGAAGAGTTATTCTTTCATCCCGATCTTAAATTTGTTTTTACGGCAGCAGCACCCTTACCAAAAAATATTTCTGATGAATTTGAAAAAAGAGGTGTTAAAGTAATGGAAGGCTGGGGATTAACAGAGACAACACCCTGTTGTACTCTTACTGATCCGGATGTAAAAAGAGTTTCGGGAGTGGTTGGTAAACCCATAGCAGGAGTTAAAATACGTTTAGCTGAGGAAAACGAGATACAGATACAGGGGCCAAACGTGATGAAGGGCTACTATAATAATAAAACGGAAAACGATAAAGTATTTACTGATGATGGATGGTTTCGCACAGGAGATGTTGGGGAGCTAACCGAAACAGGACTCAAACTCATTGCCCGAAAAGACAGAATCTTCAAGCTGCTAAATGCAGAGAAAGTTGTTCCTTCCGATATTGAGAAAAAAATTCTTGGAAAATGCTCTTATCTGTCATATGCATTTGTTGAAGGTAGTGGTCGTAAGTTCCCTGTTGCTCTTTTGTTCCCGAATAAATCGTTAATTAATTCTACAGGCAATGGCAACGATATTGTAATTGAAAACTGTGCATGTCCGGATAACCTGCAAAACTTAGCACATTGCCTTAAAAATTGCCTGTTAAAAACCAATAAGGATATTAAAGAAAAATTTGCTCGCATTAAGTGTGCAATACTTGTTAACGACGATTTAAGTATCGAAAACAAAACACTAACCGCATCAATGAAAATGATGCCAAAAAGCGTTAAACATGTTTTCCGGAATCACATTATGAAAGCATATGGCGAAGACATTAACATAGAGAATGAATTTTTTATAATTGAGCTACAGGATTAAAAAAAATATGTACGAAATAAACGCAACTAAAGAACTAAAGCAAATAATGAATAATTATTTTTCTGATTTGAAAAATAGTTCTAAACCCATTGCATGGTGTACCAGCGTGGGACCTGCAGAATTATTGCGTTCTTTTGGTTTTGAAGTCTATTTTCCGGAAAATCATGGTGCCCTCTTAGGTGCTACTCGAAAGGCGATGGATACTATACCTGTTGCAGCAAAAATAGGTTATCCTTCTGATATTTGTTCCTATCTTACCGCAGATATCGGATCATATATACAAAAAACAACTCCCTTATCAAAACACTACGGACTTGAATCACCACCAAAACCTGATTTAATAGTTTATAACACAAACCAGTGTAGAGAAGTTCAAGACTGGTTTTCATTTTTTGGAAACCAATATAAATGCCCGGTTTTAGGAATTGTTCCACCTCGCCATCTGGACGAAGTAAAACAAGCTGATATCGACAATGTTGTTAGTCAGTTTAAATCATTAATACCTGAATGTGAGCGTATTAGTGGAAATAAATTTGATATTAACAAATTCCGTTATACTTTAGGCCTTAGCAAAGAGGCAACAATCTTATGGAGATATGTACTGGAGACATCTAGAAATACGCCGGCTCCTATAAGTTTTTTTGATGCTACCATACACATGGGTCCTATTGTTGTATTAAGGGGAACAGAAACCGCATTAGATTACTACAAATTATTATTGAAAGAACTTGAAATAAATGTTGAAAATAAAATTGGCTTATTAAAGAAAGAAAGTAGCAGAATTTACTGGGAAGGTATGCCAATATGGGGCCGACTAAGGTTTCTATCTAATCTTTTTACACAGAATAATTCGGCTGTAGTTGCTTCTACTTATTGTAATAGTTGGATTTTCGACGATTTTGATGAAAGAAAACCTTTTGAATCTTCAGCCCTCGCCTATACAACTATATTCATCAACAGGAGTGAAAAGGCAAAAATAGAAATATTAAAAAATCTAATTCGTGATTTCAGAATAAACGGTATCATATTTCATGAAGCCAAAACATGTTTCAACAATTCAAATTCGCGATTTGGCATGCCCAGGAAATTGAAAGAAGAAACTGGGGTTGAAACCCTGATAATTGAAGGGGATCTATGTGATTTAAGGTTTTTCTCAGAGGAGCAGTCTACAATTAAAATTGAGACTTTATTAGAACAAATATCATCATAAAAAAATTAATTATTATGAAAGCTGAAAATTTTAAGGTCGGTATCATCGGTCTTGGTCCGGTGGGGATGATTCTGGCAGTGCATTTTAAGAGTGCCGGATGCAGAGTTTCTATTTGTGATACGGATATGAAAAAAATCAATCTGATTAAGAACGAAGGAATTGAATTAGTCGGGAAAATTAATAAAACCGTTTACGTTAAACACTTGTATTCATCTGTCCCCGATCTTATTGAAAATGATTTTGATCTTTTAATCAGTTCGGTAAAGGCATACCATGTTGATTCTGTTTTAAGTCAAATTGACTCGGTAAACCATAATGATCTCCATTTATTATGTGCACAAAATGGTATTGATATAAGAAAAAAATATCAAAGTCATTTTAATGATTCAAAAATATTAAGGATGGTAGTAAATTTTGCCGGAAACCTTAATGCCCCAAACGTCGTAAACGTTACTTTTTTCAACCCACCCAATTTCATCGGCTCCATCGATGATAGTCAGGGTGACCTCTGCTCTTTTATTTGTGAAATATTAACGTCTCAGGACTTGGAAACAAAATCTGTAAACTCATTTAAGGTAGCTGAGCAAGCCTGGATTAAAACTATTCTCAATGCAGCCTTAAGCCCATTGTGTGCTATTTCATCTCACACAATGAAAGAGGCAATGCAAAACCCTGAAACGCTTGAGATTGTTGAACAAATTATTGTTGAAGCAATGGATGTAGCAAAAGCAGAAGACATCCATTTCGAGCCTAATTTTGTTAAACTTTGTATCCGTTATCTTAAAAAAGCCGGTAATCACTTTCCTTCTTTAGCTGTGGATCTTTTAAATAAAAGAGAAACCGAAATAGATTATATGAATGGGAAATTTGTTGAGTACGGCAGAAAACATTACATAAAAACTCCAATAAATTTGGTGTTCACTAATTTAGTAAAAGCAATAACTCAAAAAAATCGTGATGAGAGTGAATTATATTAATATAATTGTTAATCAAATAAAAATTTAATTTATGCATTTCTTAGGTGTTGACATAGGGAGTTTATATACAAAACTGCTTATAATAAATTCCAATTTTGAAGTCATAAATAGTGCTGTTTTCAAGACATTGGCACGTAATAACAATAGAGATGAAATTTTAAATAAACTTATAAAAACTTATAAAATAGATTATAGTTGTGCCACAGGTTATGGTCGTAAATTAATGAAGACAGCCGATATGGTTAAAACAGAATTATACTGCGCATCGGCAGGCGTAACGCAATTAGCCCCCATCGAAAAAACCATAATCGACATTGGTGGAGAAGACATTAAACTGCTTAAAAGCGGTAAAAATGCTAAGGTAATCGATTTTTATATGAACAGTAAATGTGCTTCCGGCACAGGTGCTTTTATTACCGAAGTTGCTGAAAGAGCAGAATTAAATATTGCAGATATGAGTGTTCTTGCTGCTAATTCAAAATCATTTAAAGAATTAAACAGTTTTTGTACAGTATTTGCTAAAACAGAAATAATGAAATGGATTTTTGATGG
>CAZGWS010000006.1:13422-19274 GCA_964528805.1 uncultured Lentimicrobiaceae bacterium
ACAGTTTTTGTACAGTATTTGCTAAAACAGAAATAATGAAATGGATTTTTGATGGCACATCCGATGAGGATCTATCCAAAGGAATTTACATTTCCATCGCTAACAGGATTCAGAAAATTCCGGCTGACAATTCGTTGCCAGTATTTCTTATCGGTGGTGTTGCACAGTACCATCCTTATCTAAAAAATATACTGGAAGAGAAATTTAAAATAAGTGTAACAATTCCGGAAAATCCTCAACTAATAAATGCTTTTGGCGCTGCTTGCATTGCAAATAATTCTTTTAAAACCAAATAAAAAATTTTAATATGAAATCATTACACGACAAAAAGAAAGGGATAGCTATTGTTTATGACGATATTTTCCTCCTCAGTGGAGCAAGAACCCCATTTGGGAGTCTATCCGGAACATTGGGTGGCGTTTCGCCCACCGATTTAGGGATTTTTGCTGCTAAGGCAGCACTTAAAAAATCAGGGGTCGGAGCAACAAACATTGATCAGGCAATAATTGCAAATATTGGACAAAGTTCTGCTGATGCATATTTTCTGCCTCGACATATTTCATTATTTGCCGGCTTACCGCAAACAATTCCATCACTTATGGTGCAAAGAATATGCGGATCGGGGTTTGAAACCATTATTACAGGAGCTGAGCAGATTACACTTGGAAAAGCTGCCGCAGTATTGTGCACAGGTACCGAAAGTATGAGCCTGTCACCTACCGTAAGTTTCGGAAATAGAATGGGTTACCAGCTGGGAAGAATAAATTTTAAAGATATGCTTTGGGAGTCGTTGAACGATACCGCTGCCGGATATCCAATGGGTTTTACAGCAGAAAATGTTGCAAAACAATTCGGTATAACTCGCCAAGAAGTTGATACTTTTGCTCAGAGATCTTTCGATGCAGCCATCGCTGCAAGAGACAAGGGCTTTTTTGATGATGAGATAACTGCTATAAACTCTACTATTTTCGAGGCTGAAGGACTGGTGTCACGCAAAGTGAGATTGCCGAGAGGAGTTGAAAATTTTAAAGCCGACGAAAGTATTCGTGCTACCGACTTACAAAAACTATCTAAATTAAGACCCGTTTTTGGTAAGGATGGAGTTCAAACTGCAGGAAATTCAAGCAGTATTGTTGATGGTGCTGCATCTGTAGTAATAGGCAATAAATCAGTTGCACAAAATACTAATATGAAAGCCCTTACTAAAGTTGTGGCATCTTCAACAAGTGCACTCGACCCGAAATTTATGGGACTTGCCCCGGTGCCTGCAATAAAATTATTGCTTGAAATTAGCGGATTGAAAATAGATGAAATTGGTCTTATTGAAATTAATGAGGCGTTTGGAGCCCAATTTATTGGTTGCGAAAGAGAACTCGGGTTCGATAGAGAAATTGCAAATGTAAATGGTGGTGCTATTGCCATTGGGCATCCATTAGGTGCAACAGGACTGCGACTTTCACTTACAATTTCACGCGAAATGAATATCAGAAAAGTAAAATATGGCATTGCATCTGCTTGTATTGGCGGTGGTCAGGGTACTGCCATATTATTCGAGAATTTAAATCTTTAATTTTTACATTTTAAACCATATTGTAATGAAAAATAATAAGATGAAATCATGGAAGATGACAGAATTGAATTCAGAATTCAAACTGACTGAATGTGATTTTCCACAAATAAATGATGAGGAAGTAATTGTGAAGATTGCCGGTTGCGGTGTTTGTCATACCGACCTTAGTTTCTGGCATTATGGCGTAAAAACCAAGCATGAACTTCCACTAACCCTTGGGCATGAAATAAGCGGTAAAATTGTTGCAGGACCGGCTCATCTGATAAATAAAAAAGTTATTATCCCTGCCGTATTGCCTTGCGGCGAATGTGATTTATGCAAAAATGGAAGTGGAAACATCTGTCAAAATCAACTTATGCCCGGCAACGACTTCAACGGTGGCTTTGCTTCACATATTAAAGTGCCACATAAAAATCTTTGTTATGTGCCTGAAACAGTGCTTGATAAATACCGGCTCGCAGAACTCGCAGTTATTGCCGATGCTATAACAACACCATATCAAGTAATCAGGAAATCAGAATTAAAATCCGGCGACTTTGCAATTGTTATTGGCGTTGGCGGTGTTGGCATTTATGCTGCTCTTCTAACTAAAATATTAGGTGCCAAGGTGCTGGCATTAGATATTAACGATGAAAAATTGGAAATTGCTAAATCGCATGGTGTTGATGCCGTGTTGAATGTGAGTACATTAAACCCAAGAGAAGTGAAACAAAAAGTTAGGGAAATAGCAAAAGAACTAAAAGTTTCAAGATATGCCTGGAAAATATTTGAAATGTCAGGAACAGCTCAAGGACAAGAACTTGGCTTTAGTTTAATTACTTTTGCATCTACCATGTCGGTTGTTGGCTTTACCATGGACAAACTAAATGTGCGACTAAGCAACCTAATGGCTTTTGATGCTAAACTTATAGGAACCTGGGGCTGTAAGCCTGAACTTTATAAAGATGTAATTGATTTTATTGATGAGGGAAAATTGGAAATAAAAGACTTTATCGAACTTTTCCCTATGTCAGAAATAAATACTGTTTTCAAAAATACACTTGAACATAAATATACAAAGAGATCGGTGTTAACTCCCGATTTTGAGTAGTAATTATTAATTAAAAACCACTGTTATGCTTGTAAATCACAATATTACAGAAATAGAATACAAAGAGATAATCTTTGAAAAAAGAGCCTGTGTAGATAATCTGGGAAATCCTGTTGATGGTTTGTTCAACGCATGGATTATATTGAATAATCCTGCTCAGTTCAATTCATATACCACACAGGCAGTAAAAGAAGTAATTCTTGCTTTCCGTGAAGCCTCGAACGATCGTAGCGTGGTGGCAATAGTTTTTACCGCCGTTGGTAACAAAGCCTTTTGCACCGGCGGAAACACCAAAGAATATGCTGAGTATTATGCCGGAAATCCACAGGAATATAAGCAATACATGAGATTATTTAACGATATGGTTTCGTCTATTTTGATGAGCGATAAACCTGTTATTAACCGTGTAAACGGTATGCGTATTGGCGGTGGACAAGAAATAGGCATGGCCTGCGATTTCTCCATAGCTCATGATCTTGCACGTTTCGGACAAGCAGGGCCAAAACATGGCAGTGCTCCGGATGGTGGATCCACCGACTTCCTCAACTTGTTTGTTGGTATTGAATTGGCAATGTATTCATGTACCGTTTGCGATCCGTGGTCGGCACATGAAGCTAAAAGATTCGGTCTGATATCAGAAATTGTTCCTGCACTGAAAGTTAACGGTAATTTTATTGCAAACCCAATGGTATATACCGATAGTTGGTTGAATGATAAAGGAGATATTATTTATGGTACGCCAAAATCAGGGGACGAAAAAAATGCTGCTAAGGAATTATTAAAATCAGGGGAAATAGATTTATTTCTTTTAGATGAAGCAGTAGAGAAAATGTGTACAAAACTAATGTATCTGATGCCTAACTGTTTAAGTAAAACAATTAACTCCATACGTAAGAAAAAACTCGAATATTGGGATAAAAATAAAGAGTCGAACCGCGATTGGCTGGCATTAAATATGATGACAGAAGGTAGGGCAGGATTTAGGGCATTTAACGATGGACCTCGCGGAAATAGAGAAGTTGATTTTATTAAATTAAGACAATTACTTGCTAAGGGTAAGGCTTGGGATGAAGAAATGCAAAAAGCAATTTCACCTGTAAAGAATTAAATACCAAACAAATGCAGAAGATAGAATTAAACTATAAACACTCAGGGCAAGTTGCTGAAGTGATATTAAACGATAATAAAGGAAATGTTCTCGATAGTATAATGATGGCTGAACTTAATCAGTTATTTGACGAATTTAAAGGTAAACCTGATATTAAAATCATTACTTTTGAAGGTGCAGGAAAACATTTTTCTTTTGGTGCATCCGTTGAAGAACACACAAAGGAAAATGCCGGACAAATGCTCGAAAATTTCCATAAAATGTTTTATAATATTATCGATTTGTCTATCCCTACTCTTTCTAAAATCTCCGGACAATGCCTTGGCGGCGGTCTTGAACTTGCATTAATATGTAACTTTTTATTTGCAGATGCTAATGCTAAAATAGGTCAACCCGAGATAATGCTTGGCGTTTTTGCCCCACCGGCATCAGTGCTTTTACCATTGAAAATCGGGTCGGCACGAGCCGAAGAACTCCTCATTACAGGAAAATCTATTAATATGAATACTGCTCATAATATTGGACTTATAAACTATGTTTTTGAAAACAAAGAGGAGCTTAACATAGAAACCGATAAATGGATTCAGAAATATATATTGCCAAAAAGTGCAAGTTCATTGCGATATGCAGTTGCTGCCTCAAGAATTTCTCTTAATAAGATTGTAAAGGAAAAACTTTCGGTTCTGGAGAAGATGTATGTAAATGATTTGATGGAAACAAATGATGCAAACGAAGGTATTAACTCGTTCCTTGAAAAGAGAAGTGCCGAATGGAAAAATTCATGATTATTTTAATTTGATAGTTCAAATAATATAATTAAAAATAACATACCGAAATGAAAAGAATAAATACAGTAGGAGTTGTTGGTGCAGGAACAATGGGCTCGGCAATTGCACAAAAGTTTGCTCAGCAAGGGTTTAAAGTAATACTTGCCGACCGTAGCATGGAATATGTTGACAAAGGCATCAATGGTATTAAACAAATTTTACAACAAGCCGTTGAACGAAGACTTTTCTCTGCAAAACAAGTAGAATTAACAATTTCAAATATCATCGGCTGCGATAATCTTAATGCTTTAAAAGAATGTGATTTAATTATAGAAGCTATTTTTGAAAATTTTGAAGCTAAAAGCCAACTTTTTACTAATCTTGATAAAATTGTTGATAATGAAACTATTATAGCCACTAATACCTCCTCCTTTTCCGTAAGCGAACTTGCTAAATCCATTTCACATCCGGGTAGGTTTATCGGCATGCATTACTTTTTTCATGCAGCCAAAAACAGGCTTGTAGAAATAATTCCCGGTAAGGAGACCTCTGAAGATACCTATAAAACAATGCAAATATTTTCAGTACTTTCAGGTAAAGATGCTATTACAACCGCCGACACATTTGGTTTTGCAGTAAATAGGTTTTTTGTACCATGGTTAAATGAAGCAGTTCGGTTATACGAGGAAAAACTCGCCACTATTGCTCAAATAGATAAGGTTTGTATGAATGTTTTTGGAATTGGTATGGGACCATTTGCGCTAATGAATGCAACCGGCGTACCTATAGCATATCATGCTCAAATAACCCTTGAGGTCTTCGGTAATTTGTATAAAACGAGCGAATTGTTAAAAACTCAAGCCGAGTCGGGCAACGATTGGGATTTAGGCGACATAGAAAATGTAATTGTTGATGACAAAACTATAAATATCATTAGTGATAGAATGGCCGGAGTGGTTTTTTATGTGTGTTCTGAAATTCTAAATGACAAAATATGTTCGACCACAGAATTAAATCGTGGTGCACGCATTGGTTTACGCTGGCGAAAAGGTCCCGTTGATCTTATGTTGAAATTCGGCGAATCCGAAGTAAAAAAATTAGTTAATAAAATATCCAAAATATATAATATCAGAATACCTGAAGGTATTAGCAAAGATAACTGGCAACTTGAATTCGTACAATTGAAAATATCCGGCGACAAAGCTATAATTAATATGGCACGTCCTGAGGATATGAATGCATTGAACGAAACAGTTATGAAGCAACTCGACGAAAAATTCAGTTTGGCCGATGCAAACCCCGGCATAAACACAATTG
>CAZGWS010000006.1:19374-34203 GCA_964528805.1 uncultured Lentimicrobiaceae bacterium
CAACTCGACGAAAAATTCAGTTTGGCCGATGCAAACCCCGGCATAAACACAATTGTCATAACTGCAAAAGGAAAGGCCTTTGTTGCCGGAGCAGATATTAGATTCTTTGTTAAGAATATGAAAGCCAATACTATACATAATATTGAAGCCTTCACACATTTTGGACAATCGGTATTTGACAAAATTGATAAATCGAAAAAAAATGTTATTGCTGCTATTAACGGACTTGCCTTGGGTGGTGGCCTCGAACTTGCTCTTTGTGCCGATACTATTATTGCTGTTCCAAATGCTCTGATGGCATTTCCTGAAACAGGAATTGGTATTTATCCGGGTTTGGGGGGAACCCAAAGAACTAGTAAAAAAATAGGAGCCGGCTTAGCGAAGTATTTAATTTATAGTGGGCAATTTATAAATGCAACAGCAGCCTTTGAAATAGGTTTGGTTGATGCTATTGTTTCTCCTGCCGATATGTTTGAAATACTAGATGGCAATAAAGATATTCCCCAGAAATCAAAAGCAGTATTGAATGATAAATATTCTGCATTGGAAGCTTTCTTTAATAAATTTAGTATTAAGGATTTTTTCTCAAAGATACCTGATAATGAATTTCTAAATGTGGAAAATAGCTTAAAGATTTCTAAAAAAATCTGCCAAAAGGCACCTATAGCACTTAAAACTGCTGAAAAACTTATAGATGCTGCTGCAGGCTCGGCTTCAGAATTAAAAGAATTGAAAATGATTTTCTCAACTCAGGATGCTTTAGTAGGATTGACTTCCATAGGTAAACGTGTAGAGTTTATTGGAAAATAGGTAGAATACTATATTTATCGGGGGCGAGTCCATGTGTTCTCCTATATTGCATATCTTGATGAACCGGTCGTGTGTCTGCTGCTTTCGTTTTATCCTTTCTTCGAATGGCATTTCATAAACACTTATCAAAAATATCTTGAAAGTTTTAGCCCATTTGCTTTGTCCCGAATCAACAAGACCTTGTAGTTCTCTTAATATATGAGCTCCACACATGGCGTATTTATAATTTTTAAAACTAAAATAACTACTCCATGAATCGTGAATAAGCCAATTGTTGAGTTTGCTCAAGATGGAATTATCACTTTCCAAAGCTTCTTTGCCCCTGTTTTTGTGAACAAAAAGATAAAATCCCAAATCATTAAATTCATGTACTAAAATTGTTAATAACTGTGTTTTCTGAGGCGTTTAGTTTTATTTTTACTAATTTCGAGGCTGCTAAATAATTACGAATAATAACTATATCTTATTGACAATATATATTATATGCGTTTTTCAGCATTCCCTATATACGTATTTTACGATGCCAAATTGCATAACCCAATTAATTTATAACTATATTTGGAAAATGGGTACAAAAGGGGAGTTTTTAATGAAATTAACTTCTAACAGAACGGTTTCGACTGAAAAGAACAGAGTCTCAAAAAATTTTACCACTTATCCCAACCCTGTCAGGTATAAGCTATGTGTAAAACCAAACAATACAAACCTACAACATGTAGCCATCATTATGGCTCAATTGTTAGTTAGAATTATAAATTATCTGTACTTAAATATATGCAACTTTAGTAAGTCTCTAATTGTCATGTGTTTATATAGTAATAAATGCAATGTCTCTAAACTTAACCCTATTTAAAATGAAAACAATAAAGAACTGCTTTCTAACAATAATATTTTTATTAACATCAACATTAAGTTTTTCTCAGTATCAAAATGTTATGATAAGTGATGTATCACATCCCAATGAACCTTCTATTTGTATTAATCCGAGAAACCCAAACCAGCTAATTGCAGGTGCCAATACTGATAAGTACTTTGTTTCATCTGATGGTGGCTATACCTGGAACAGCGGCACAATAGCATCACCCGGATACATTGTTTGGGGCGACCCTTGTATAATAGTTGACACTGCCGGTAATTTTTATTATTTTCACCTCTCGTATGAGAACGGTGGTCCGTGGATAGACCGTATTTATAGTCAGAAATATGATTTTAACAACGACACTTGGTCCAATGGAACGTACATGGGAAAAAACGGGGCTAAAGCACAAGACAAGCCATGGGCAACAGTTGACAGTTCAAATAATAACATTTATGTAACATGGACGCAGTTTGACAAATACGGAACATCGGATACCAATAAATTTAGTAATATTCATTTTAGCAAATCAACCGATGCAGGAGAAACATGGACTGTAGCAAAGAAAATAAATGAAGTTTCAGGAGATTGTGTTGATCGTGATGAGACAACTGAAGGTGCTGTGCCGGCAGTTGGTCCTAATGGAGAAATTTATGTTGCCTGGGCAGGTCCTGTAGGAATTGTTTTTAATCGCTCTTACGATGAGGGAGAAACATGGCTTGATACTAACATTTTTATTAATAGCCAACCCGGTGGTTGGGATTATGATATCCCTGGGATATCAAGGGCAAATGGACTTCCTATTACTTGCTGCGACATAAGCAATTCAGAAAACAGAGGAACAATTTATATAAACTGGAGCGATCAACGCAATGGCCCTGATGATACTGATGTTTGGATATCAAAATCAACCGACGGGGGTAATACCTGGTCGGATGCAATCAGGGTTAATGACGATCCACCGGGAAAACAGCAATTTTTTACTTGGATGACTATCGACCAAACTACAGGCGAAATAGTAATTGTATTTTATGATCGGCGAAATTATGATGATAACAATACAGATGTTTATATTGCCCGATCTACAGATGGTGGTGAATCTTTTGATAATGTTAAAATAAGTGAATCACCATTTTTACCAAGTAGCGGCGTGTTTTTTGGCGATTACACAAACATTACAGCTTTTGATGGAAAAATACGCCCAATTTGGGCTCGTGCAGATGGGACTTCAATGTCAATATGGACGGCAATAATTGATGTAACAACAGATGTTAATGCACCACAGGATAAAATACCATTTAGCCTAGCTCAAAATTACCCAAATCCATTTAGGGAATCAACATATATATCATACAAACTTCGTAGATCCTCAAGAGTAACGCTATCTGTTTACGATGTTTTTGGAAGACGTGTTGCTATTTTAGATGACAACAAAAATATTGAGGCAGGAAAATATGTTGAACAATTTAACGCTCACCAATTTAATTTAAATCCCGGAGTTTATTACTTTACTTTGCAGGTAGGTAACATTGTTAAAAAACAAAAAATGATTCTTTCAAATTAGCAAAAAGCGTTTTAAAAGAGTATTTGTAAGGGTATTTTTCTATTTTTGTGAAATATTCCCTTACTTGTTTCTTTTATGACAGAGAAGATTAGTTTACTGATAGATAGAATAAGAAGCCTTGCCAATGAAAAAGGGCTTAATGCTATTACTCTAGAAAGACTTAAAAAAAACCCTGACTTTTCCAATGAAATATTGTCGAAATATTTTAAGAATAACGAAGTATTGGTTGAGTATGTACTTGAAAGTGAAAGAAATAAATTTGAGATAATCTTTGTGGATCATAATTTTGATGGCTACTATGACGCTATTGATATCTTATTTACAGTAAGTAAAGAGATGGCCGGTAAATTTTATAACTTAAGTCCCTCAATAACTTCTAATTATATTGATTTGTATCCGAAAATTTATGAAGAACATTTGAATAAAAGAGTTGACTTTATTTTTGATAAAATTAAAGTTAACCTTCAAAAAGGAATTCAAGAAGGGTTGTATAGAAACGATGTTAGCATTGAGCTTGTTGCCAGAAGATATATAAGCAGGTTGTTGGATCTTCATGACCCTGCTAATTTCCCTCCCGAAGAGTTTTCGTTTAGCACATTATTTATGCAAATGTTCAACAACTTTGTACAAAGCATAGCAACCGAAAAGGGAATTAAACATTACAATGAAAAGCGAAAAACCATTAAGCTTTAACAACTAATTGGAAATTACTAATACCAATGAAAGCAAAATACTTATTACCATTATCAATTTCTAGTGGCATTTTATTATCAGTTTCATGGCCTGTTAACGGGTTTACACCATTAATATTTATTGCGTTAGTTCCTCTACTTTTTATACAACAATTTATTGGCGATAACAATAAACGAGGAATGTTTTGGTACTCGTGGCTTACATTTTTAATATGGAATGTGCTAACAACATGGTGGATATGGAATTCCACTGCCGGCGGTGCTATAGCAGCATTTATACTAAACTCGCTGTTTACAACAACCATGTTTCAGCTTTATCATTTATCAAAGAAAAAACTGTTTAACAATAAAAGAGGGATGTTTATTTTGTTATTTTATTGGATAACATGGGAGTACATACACATGAACTGGGATTTAACATGGTCGTGGCTAAACCTCGGTAATGTATTCGCCTCGAAACACACATGGATTCAATGGTACGAATACACCGGCAGCTTAGGTGGCACAGCATGGGTTATTATAGTTAATATATTGATATTCAAACTTATATCGGGGTTGATAAATAAATTAAACCGGAATAAAATAATTATTTATAGTGCTGAGGTTGTAATTGTAATAGTTGCGCCATTAGTATTTTCCTTAAATATCTATAATAATTATGTAGAACAAAAAAATCCTGTAAATATTATTGTAGTACAGCCAAACATCGATCCATATAATGAAGAATATACTTTGTCGTTCAAGGAAATATTGAATAGAAATTTGGATCTTGCTTTAACATTAATTAATGATAGTACTGATTTTGTTTTATTTCCCGAATCGGCTTTACAGGAAGATATTTGGGAAAGACAAATAAACGGATCACAAAGCCTGCAACTTTTAAAAAATATTGTTGCAAAACATCCAAACATGGCCTTTGTGGTAGGTGCAACAACATATAAATATGTGCCCTTTGGTGAGAAAATAACTAATGCGGCACGCAAATTTCAAAACAACAACGATTCGTATTATGTGTATAATACTGCAATATTGATTGAGAAAAAACAAGGCTTTCAGCTTCATCATAAGTCTAAGTTAACACCCGGTGCAGAGTTAATGCCATCATGGAGAATACTAAAACCACTTGAGCAATTTGCCATCAATCTGGGCGGCAACATTGGATCACTTGGTAGGGAAAACCACCCTGTATCGTTTGTTAAAGAGGAAGGAAATATTGGGGCATCTCCAATTATTTGCTACGAATCCGTTTATGGTGAGTTTGTTGCAAACTCCGTTAAACTTGGCGCAGGCTTAATATTTGTAATTACAAACGACGGATGGTGGGGAAACACGCCCGGGTATAAGCAACATTTCTCATTCTCGGTACTGCGAGCAATTGAAAACCGCAGAAGTGTTGCCCGATCGGCAAACACAGGCATCTCTGCATTTATTAACCAACGGGGTGATGTATTTCAGAAAACAGCTTATTGGAAACCGGCTGTTATTCAGCAATCATTAAATGCTAATTACAAGCAAACGTATTATACTAAAAATGGAGACTATATTGCCAGAGTATCTGCTTTTGTAAGTGCTTTGTTGTTACTAATTGCCTTTACGCAAGGGTATTTAAAAAGTAAAAATAAGGAAATTGAAAATAAGGATTTATCATCCTGAATAACAGTATATTATTGATGCTATCTGCTTTATTCTTTTTCATAATAAATTGTAATTTCACCCAACTGGGTTACCGACTTGGCTACAATTTTACCATCTTTTAAAATTCCTAATTTATTAAGATACCCCATAGGACCATTAAAAGAATATGATATTGTTTTGTCAGCGGGATTTAGCGACCACGTTGCCTCATGAGTTTTGTCAGGTGAGATAATTAACAGCATGGAATCGTTAATGATTTTAAAATATGTTTCTTTCTGCATTTCAATAACCTGCTTCAGCATCTCGGGGGTGGTTTGTTGTTCATCAAAAGCTGTTTCAACTTTTTTAGCTTTCCAAGTCCCAATTAATTTACCTTTTGGACCGGTAGTACACGAAGAAACAAATATTACCAAGGCAAGTAGTACTCCAAACTGCTTGAAAATAGATTTCATAATCTGACTTATTTTTTGTTTGCAAATGTACAATCAATTTTTTTTTAATGTTAAAATCTTAGTAATGTTTAACATTTTAGCTGCATGTGCTACTCTTTAATTGGCTTCTTTTCCCTAACACCACGTTTGTGTATGATAAGCCCATTTAAAAAGTTGCGCAATATTTGATCCTTAAGTGGCATATATTTCGGGTGATCGGGTTTTCTGAAAAAGGCTCCCAGTTCACTTTTTGAAATATCATAATCAACAAGTTTTAATATTCTAATAATATCGTCATCACGAAATTTAAGTGCTACTCGAAGCTTTTTTAATATGTCGTTGTTTGTTAATGCCATTTTGTACAATTATTTTACTATTAATATTTCTTTTAAAAATCCATAAACTGCTGAAATAGTTCTTGCAGATAAGATTGTCCGTCCATAATTACCGAATCTTTTATTTCAGGTTTAATTTGAACATATGGATAACTGTCGATTGTTTTTTTGTAAACAAAATATCCATTTGGAGTAATCCAGCCCACGCCATCAGTAGCTTCATAAAAAGCAAAATGCTTAATCGTGGGATTAAACAGGTTACGACTCCAGAAAAAATCATCGTGGTTGATACCAAGTTGTGCCAGTAGTGTTGTTCCAATATCAGTTTGCGACGCTATTTCATTGATTTTCTTGCCCTTATATTCCTTTTTTATTACATCGCCATAAAGCAGCAATGGAATTTTACGATATTCTTTAGAGTTAACCGACCAATTGCGGTACGAATTATGGCTGTGGTCGGCAACAAGAATAAAAAGTGTATTGCTGTACCACGCTTGTTTTTTAGCTTTTTTGAAATACTCTCCCAAACATTTATCAGTATAATAAGCTGAGTTTAAATAAGCATTTTGCCCATTACGTGCTGCCCAACTAATTACAGGTTTCATTGGTTGATCGTAAGGCGAATGTGTGCTCAAAGTAAACAGGGCGGCAAAAAATGGTTGCTTTTCTGTTGATAGATATTTTAGCTGCTCATTTAATGTATATTCATCAGGAATACCCAACTTACCACGAGGTAGTTCACTATCAAAATCACGCCCCTCTTTAATAACATCAAAACCATTAACCGTGATAAAAGAGTTTATTCCACCGTACATTAGCTGTCCGCCAAAGAAAAATGATGTTGAGTATCCTTCTTTTTCGAGAGTTTTTGTTAAGCTAGGCAGTTTTGTTATTTTATCAAGATTATGGGTTATGGCAGTAATTGGCGTAGCAGGGAAGCCTCCCAAAACTGCCGACATTGCCTGCTCCGACCTGTTACCACTTGCGTACAGGTTTGTAAATAATATTCCCTGACTTTCCAACTTGTGAAATTCGGGAGTTATCCCCTCTTTTCCACCAAGTGATTGTATTAAATCGCCCGACCAGCTTTCGAGTAGAATAAGAACAATGTTGGGGCGCTTTGTTGTTAAGATGAGTGTTGTTGTATCGTCCTCTACTTTAAGTAGTTGCTTTACTCGATTGGCGGCATCTTCGGAACTATAAAACCCGAAAGGGTTTGCATCTTTAAATTTGTAATTTTCCAGTGTGCTTATCAGTAAACTATATCCTGAATTTACCGATGCCAGATTAATAAAGTTGTGCTTTGAAAAATACGAACGACTTTGGGTAATCGGTATTTCGGCAATACCGCCGCGAATTCCTATAAAAAGCATTCCTGATGTTAACAATAAAAATAAACTACTGAAAATAATACCATGTGTATTTTTTGTGATTTTGGTGGTAACAAAGCGTTTGTAAACCCATGCCAACGCACTAACTTCTACAACTAAAATAAAAATTAATACAAAAAAAGTAGCTGTATTTGATGAGTAATATATCTCCTGTGGATGTGAGAAATATAATAATGCCTTAAACTGTAATTTTGTCTTCCACTCGTCATAAATACCAATTTCGGAAGTTGTTATAAGTACATAAGCAAATAAAATTAATAATGAATATACAAAATTTACGTACTTCAGCCAACGAGCGTTATAAACAGATTGAATAAAAAGAATAACTAAAGGAAAAATGAGTATGTAACAAGCGGTGGCTATATCAAGTGGGATAGCATGCCAAAAAGAAGCAAACACCTCGTTTAAATTAATCTTTTCGACTTTGATTATCCCTGAATAATAAATAAAAAAGATGGCTCTGGAAACTGCAAATGTAAGCATCCAAAAAATAAATTGTTTAATTAAAGATATTATTATTTTCATTCCTGATAATTAATTAAATGTAATAATTATTGTTTTACAAGCATTTAAATAGCAACTATGAATAGTCGAAGCTGCTCCCATCCAAAAACTCACGTAAAATTGATGTAGGAGGAATTTCTTTTTCAGGAATTGGCAGCAAATAAGATAAAAATTTTAACAATCGTTGGGCTTCGGAATATACACTTGCAATGGGGGCAACCTCCCTAAGAATAGGTTCAGCCCAGTGTTTTAATACGCCCAACTCAAACAATAATGCGGTGTTAAACATCACATCTGCTTCTTCCTGAAAAGGAAAAATATGTAACTCTTCCCCTTTCCGTACACCGGGCCATCGTTGTAATGTTTCCAAAGCCGAATAACCACGATAAAGTTTATCGCGCACCATACGACGAATAAGGCGATTGTCGGCAGTAGAAATTCGATTATTTGCATCAATACTTAAAGGAGTAAGTGCAGACACATAAACTTTAAATTTTCTCTTTTTAGGAATCATCTCTGAAATAATAGGATTTAAACCATGAATACCTTCAACTAAAATAATACCATCATCATCTATTTTCATGGTTTTGCCATTATACGATCTCTTCCCTTCAGTAAACGAAAACTTAGGCAATCTAATTGTTTTCCCATCAAATAAATCTAACATATCTTCATTAAAAAGCTTAATGTCTAACGCCTGAGGACTCTCAAAATCGTAATTGCCTGCCTCATCTTTTGGTGTATATTGCCGATCAACAAAATAATTATCCATTGATATTATCTCGGGCTTAGCACCAATAACGCTTAATTGTATCGACAATCGTTTGGCAAAAGTTGTTTTTCCAGACGACGACGGTCCTGAGATAAAGACAACTTTAACGTCATCTTTTCTTTTATTAATCATATCGGCAATACAGGCTAACTTCTTCTCTTGCAATGCTTCCGAAATCTTAATAATTTTACTTATTTCTCCATTTTGTGTAGCTATGTTAAGTTGCCCTACATAGGGGACACCAATAATTTTAACCCAATCTTTAAATTCCTGAAATACCTCAAATAGTTTATTCTGAATTATTACTTTAGGCAACTTCTGAGGGTTCTCTTTCATTGGAGATATTAACAACATGCCTTCGAAATATTTTATTAAATCAAAGTTACTAAGATAGCCGGTAGATGGCACCAGATATCCATAAAAATAATTGACTACATCATCAAGTTTGTAAACCGAGCTGTAAAATTTATGCCGTGTGCGCATTAAAGTACATTTATCATCAAGCCCAAAGTCTTCAAAAATTTGTAATGCAACTTCGGTTCTTAATTCATCTCTGTCAAATGGAAAATCCTTGTTGATAATTTCCTGCATTCGCTTACGCAGATTGACAACAACACTATCGTGAGTTTTGCTGGTAATAGCGTCAGACAACTCACAATATAAGCCATTTGAAACAGCATGTTCAATTTTTAATTTATCATTAGGATAAAGATCAACAGCTGCCTTAAACAACACCATTGATAGCGACCTTAGGTACATGCGCTTCCCGTCAGCATGACGATAATCGATAAAGAGTACCGTTTTTGGCTTGTATATTAAATAATCAAGCTCCTTTAAGATATTATTTACCATAGCTCCCAAAATAGGAAACCCTGTATTTATTTTCTGGTCAATAATAATATCCTGCAAAGTAGTACCAAAGGGGTAGCTTTTTTCTGTTTTAGTGTTTTCGCAATAAATTTTTATCTTTCTGAACTTACTCATATTAGCTGCTGTTTGTTTCTATTATAAACATATATTACCGTTTTAGGAGTAGTTACACACACTATATATACTGTATTTGCTATTAATACTTAGCTTAATTTAAGTGTTGTGCAGAAATTTATGTTTACTTAAAAGTGAAAAATTTTAATCTTATCGTTCACCTAATGTTAACGAAATAATTTTTTCCTTATTATCGCGCAATACTGTTAAGCTTACCATATCACCGGGTAGGTGCTTCTTCAATAAATCGGAATATTCTTTAAGGTTATCCGTTTTTGTTCCGTTGAACTCTATGATAATATCGCCGGCTTGTAATCCTGCTTTTTCACCAACAGATCCGCTTTTTACGCTACCTATTTTAATACCTGTTCCGCTATAGCCAAAGTCGGGTATTGAACCCGTACTTGCTTTTCGTGCAACTTTTGGTTTGTCAGATGATTTGCTAACACCAACAGCCGATCCTGTATATTTCATAGCATCTTCTCTGTCTGCAAGATAAGTTACTACCTCTTTGGCAACAATAGCGACTTTAACCATCCCATTTCCGTCTATTTTATCAAATACATCAGTTGGTCTGTGATAGTTTTCGGTTGCCCCGGTAAACATTTGTATTGCCGGGATACCGTGTTCGATAAAAGCACCCTGATCGCTGGCATCCAAATCTTTTTCAACAACTTCTGATTTAATCCCGGTTGTGTAATCGATTCCCATAAAAATAAACTTCCATTCTTTAGCAGTGTTAGCGTTTAGGATAAGTATTTTTTTATCAAATAAGCTGCCATCAGTATCAAGATTAACATCAGCAAAAATATTTCCTTTAATGTGGTCTTTGCTGTGTGTTACAAAATATCTAGATCCTATAAGACCAGCTTCTTCACCTGAGCAAGCCAAAAACACAATAGTTCTTTTGGGTTTCACGGTCTTGCCCATATTTTTTGCAAGCTCTAGCAATACAGCTACTCCGCTTGCATTATCATCTGCTCCAAAGTGAATTTTACCTTCGTCGCCTTTATGCACATCGGGCCATCCCAATCCCAAATGATCGTAATGTGCAGATATTACTACAGGATTGTCAGCAAAATTAGGGTCGGTCCCCGGAATAACTCCTATCACGTTGGTTATGTTTAGTTTACCCTTATTTTTAAACATATGAGTAAACTTTTGATAATAAGAATCGCCAATAGGCTTTAACCCTGCTTCTTTAAATTTGTCTGCAATATATTTTGCGGCTTTATCTATCTCAGGAGTTCCTAATCCTCTGCCTTTTAACTCACTTGAGGCAAGATATTTTACTGTTGCCATCATTCTTTTTTCTGAAAAAACAGGTTTTAAAGTTGCTAAAGCCTGCCGAGGTTCGATAACGGATAATTTTTTGGCATTATCGTCAAACACTTTCACCAATGGAGAATTTAACACAGGCCATTGTCCTTTTACAATATTGGTTGGCTCGTCGCCGGTAAAAGATAGATAACTGTATTTGCCATAATGTGGCAGTTTCCTAACCAGCCCGTCAATAGCATCTTTATTCCCAATAGAGATAAATATATTTTGCTGTTCGATATTGTTTTTGTTTGATAAGGTAAACACAAAGCTATTGTTATTTTTTGCAATTGGTTTATTTTCAAATATAACAGAGTCGGCATCTAATTGTGAATCATAGCTCAGTAATTGCTTATTAATTGCCGGGGCAAATTTATTCTCAAAACCTATTATCCATACAGTTTTATCGTTAGGAAGTTCTTTTAGTTTGTTATCATAAACTATTGTAAACCTTTCATTATCAGTCGTTTTCCATTGTTCTGCAAACTTACTGTAAACATCGGCAAATTCTTTACTTGTTTTTGAGGGCAGAACTATTAAATCGTTTTTACTGCCCCAAATTTTAGACAATGTTGGAGGCACTTCGGCAGGATTTAAAATCCTGAATATATCATACTGCGCATCAACAACAAGTTTAAGAGGTTTGCTATTTAACGATATTTGATAATCCTGCTTGCGCTTGTCCATATTAAACACAAATACCTCAACACCATCTGCTGTAGCAACATTTATTGGTATGTCAATATTAAAAACATCTGCTTTTTGCTTTTGTTCAATACTAATATTTATGCGATACTTGCCTGCATACATATCAGTAGTAATGTTCGAAATTTCTAATTCTGGGGCTCCTTTTCGTTTTACCCACTGATTAAAAAATGGAGTTAAGTCGATACCCGACACTTGCTCCATGGCAAGTTTTATATCATTATATGATGCTGCTTTGAACTTATTATTTTTATAAAACAACTGCATTCCTTTAACAAAATTATCATCGCCCAATTTTCTACGCAGCATCTGCCACATCATTAGGGCTTTGCCGTAGCCAATGGCTTCACTTGGACCGTCATGTCTGGCAACGAACTCACTTAAAGGAAAATCGTTTTCGGGTGTTACATAATTACTAAATTTTTGTAGTGTAGAACGGCGATACTCTTCACCGGCACCACGTTGCTCTTTTATAAGATGATCAGCCATAAAAGCTGTTGTCCCTTCGCACCAGTTCCCCGAATCAAAATCAACATAAACGCTGTTGCCCCACCAGTTATGAAGCAGCTCATGAGGATAGGATGAGTGAAGAATAAAAGGAAAGCGTATTATCTTTTCACCCAACAGCGTAAACGATGGCATACCATAACCTGTTTCCCAAAAATTCTCAACCAATGCAAATTTGGAATAAGGATAATCGCCTAACATACTCTGATACATGTTCATATACTGCTCTGTAACTTCCAGATATTTATTTGCAAGTCCCTCGTCGGGAGTACGTAAAAACGCCATTGCCTCAACCCCATTGTTCATTTTATAAGTGTACTCGTTAAACTTAGCAGCAATAAGAAACACTTCTTCCTGCGGCTTATCGCAAACCCAAGTGTCAAAATGCTTATCAGCGGTAATTTCGTCTTTTGTGCGCTTACCCTGACTTACATTCTTCCAGTTTTTTGGTAACTCTGTAGTAAGTGAAAAGATCATCAGTTTATCTTTAAATACTGGTACCCAGTATGTTGATCCGGCTAAATACACGCCAATGCTATCAATAATTCCGGGCGACTGACCAAAGCCACGTTGATAATTTTCTTTACTCTGCTCAATTTCATAATCTATCTTTCCATGATATGATATTACAAAACTGGAGGCATCACCAATAATTTTCCACTTTGCTAATTTCAACTCATCTCCGCTATCAGGATTATCTCTATCCATGCCCACATCCGCAGTATGCACATCATTATTAATCTCTTTAAGAATAACATTTTTGGTTTCGCTAACTGGTGTAAAAGCAGCATTAAGCGTAAACTCATCTATGCTACTTCCTTTAATTGATATAGAGTCGATAACACTAATTTCAGAACTATACGGATTTACCCTTACTGTTAAATTATGAGACACAATGTTGTTACTTTGAGAAAATGCAATTGAACCTAATAAAAATGCAATTGCTAATAGAAACAGGTTTTTCATTTTAGTATTTTTTACAAAAGTAGGCAATATTCCTTTTTAGCAAATAAGCATATCATATTTCGTTACTATATATTAATTTAGCATGGTTAATTTTTTGTTGATTACAAATAAAACAAAAATTGTATGATATTCTCGTTACTTATTATAATACTGGTTTCAGCATTCCTTTATGTGTATTTTGATTTTGCAGATAGTAAACTCATGTTTATTTTTAAGCCGGCAACAACAGCACTAATTATCATACTTGCTTTATGGCAAAACCATGGAATTAGTGACTTTTACGGTAATTTAATAATTGCCGGACTTATTTTCTCGCTTATTGGTGATGTTTTTTTGATGTTACCATCAGATAAGTTTGTACTGGGATTAACATCGTTTTTAATTGCACATATTTTCTACATAATTGCTTTTGGGTGGGGGTTTGGACCATATTTTGAAATTGGTTATTTAATCCCGGCAGCATTATATATGATTGTTTTTTTATGGATATTACTACCAAAAACAGGAAAAATGAAGTTCCCTGTGCTGGTTTACTCTTTTGTTTTGATGATATTTTTATGGCAAGCAACCGGTAGAATATATTACTTAGGCAACTCATCAGCTTACTATACATTTGCCGGAGCTGTTTTGTTTGTAGTTTCCGATTCTGTTTTGGCTCATACAAGATTTGTATATAGCTTTAAGTTCTCGTCAACAATAATACACATAACTTACTGGTTTGCACAAATACTTATTGCTTTATCTATTTGAGCCTGTAAGGGGTGTATTAGTACTTACTGTCCTTTATCAAATTTCTTCGCTTATTAAAAATAAAAATAGGTATCGTGGTAATTATTAATACACTAAATATCATTGTTAATTCGTAATTAATAACAGACATCCCACTAGGCATAAAACCAATTAAAAAACAAGCAAATACAGTAATAAATCCTATTCCGGCAACAACCCAAATTCCAACTTTGCCACCTGTAATTTTATACGGTCTTTTAACATTCGGCTTTGTATATCTTAATCGTATTACCGAAGCAAACATCATCATATACATTATTGAATATAACAATACTGCTATCCCTGTTAACAATAAAAATGAAGTGTTAACATTTTTTAATATAAGGATAATTGTACTCACAGCCGTAAGAACTAAGGCCTGAAATATAAGAAGATGTTTGGGAACACCATGCCTATTAGTTCTGGCAAAAAATTCAGGAAGCAGACCTTCCTCTGAGGCATTATGCAATCCTTTTACAGGTCCAACAACCCATGTACTTACCTGCCCGGTCGCCCCAAGGGCAATTAATGAGGCACTTAGTGGAATAAGCCATGGTATGTTAAAAACTTTTGAAAAAACACTAAAGCC
>CAZGWS010000007.1:0-33209 GCA_964528805.1 uncultured Lentimicrobiaceae bacterium
CTTGCATCTACATCAAACTAAACGCATGAATTATTCAGGATAGATTAATATGCATTTAAAAACTATCTAATATTTATTTTGTTATAAAATTAAAGCTGTTAAACCCGCACAAAAATAATTAATTTTGCACATCAAAAAATCAATCATGTCGAAAATCAGAATTGCTATTAATGGCTTTGGCAGAATTGGCAGAGTTACTTTCCGTAAGATTCAGGAAAGAGAAAATATGGAAGTTGTAGCCATAAACGATATTACAGATCCTGCCAATCTTGCTCATTTGTTAAAATACGATTCGGTACAAAGAATGTTTAAAGGAACCGTTGAACATAATGGAAACCATATTATTGTTAATGGCAATAAAATAATTGTACTTAACGAGCCTGACCCGGCTTGTTTACCCTGGAAAAACCTTGATATTGATGTTGTTATCGAATCAACTGGTATGTTTGCAGATCGTAAAAACGCTATAAAACATGTTGAACAATCAGGAGCTAAAAAAGTTATTATATCGGCACCGGCAGCAGGCGAGCGTAACGATGTAACTTACGTTGTATTAGGTGTAAACGATGAAATTATCAATCGTGATGATGTAATAATTTCAAATGCCTCATGTACAACAAATAATGTAGCACCGTTAATTAAAATACTCGACGATAATTGGGGAATTGAAAAAGGATTTATAACAACTGTCCACTCTTATACAAAAGACCAAAATTTAGTTGATGGTCCTCATAAAGACTGGCGTCGAGGACGGGCGGCAGCATACTCAATAGTTCCTACAACAACCGGTGCTGCTAAAGCAGCTACAAAAATATTTCCTCATTTAAAAAACAACCTTGGCGGGGCAGGCATTAGAGTACCGGTGCCTGATGGCTCGTTAACTGATCTCACCTGTACATTGGAAAAATCAACATCCGTTGATGAAATAAATAGTGCTTTTAAAAAAGCTTCTCAAGGTTCTATGAAAGGTATTTTGGAATATACCAGCGACCCAATTGTGTCAATGGATATAATTGGCAATACGCATTCTGCCATTTTTGATGCAAATTTAACAGCTGTATTGGGTGATAAAAATAAACTTGTAAAAGTAGTTGCTTGGTATGATAATGAAATGGGATACTCTAGTCGGCTTGTAGAACTTATTGAAAAATTTGTTTAATAAACAAAATGCAGATCAATCTTTAAAATATTTGAGTTCCATTTTACCATTTTCGAAAACACCATATGAAAAATGGGTAAGCCAATCGCCTAAAATAATAACTTCGGTATCACTACCAATAGCTTCCTGAAGAGGAATGTGCCTATGTCCAAATATGAAATAATTAATTTTAGGATTCTCAGATGATTTTCTCTTAGCATAATGGATAAGCATTTCATCTTTTATCTTCACATGATTTTTAAATTTTTCTTCATTCTCGTATTTCACAATATTAGCCAAACGGCTTTGACGAGAAAAATACAACCCCATTCTGGAACCTATGTCAGGGTGTAACCACCTGAAAAGAAACTGATTAGGCTTAAATTCAAAAATCTTTCTTAAAATTTTATATCCCGTATCTCCTGGACCTAGCCCATCACCATGAGCCAGAAAAAATTCTTTATCATCAAAATTCATCACCACAGGTTTGCGGTGCAGCTTAACATTTAACTCTTTAGTAAGATAATCGAAAGCCCAAATATCGTGATTCCCCCTAAAAATATGTATCGGAATACCGGCATCAGTAATTTCTGCAATTCTCCCCAACAATCGTACGTAACCTTTCGGAACAACATATTTGTATTCGAACCAAAAATCAAAAATGTCACCCATTAAAAAAATCTCACTGGCATCATTCGAAATCATATTTAACCAATTAACCAGCTTTTTCTCTCTAAGTAAACTGCTTTTATGATCGGGAATACCTAAATGAAAATCTGATGCAAAATATAATTTTGTTTTCTTCAACTGTAAAAATTGTTTCGCTGTTGGCACTATACTTCTTTAACTAAATCTTTAATAAGTGTAATTAATTTAGGAGTAACTCTGGCAACTGCATCAATTACTTCCTGATGCGATATTTCAATTATTTTACCTGAAACACCTAAATCAGATATTACAGAAACTGCAAATACAGGCAACCCCATGTGTCTTGCTACTATAACTTCCGGTACTGTTGACATTCCAACTGCATCAGCTCCCAGCACATTCACATATTTGTATTCAGCAGGCGTCTCGTATGTTGGTCCGCTTACTGCTGCATAAACACCGGTTCGATAATTGATATTTTGATGGCGCGCAATTTTTTTTGCAACGCTCAATAACCTCTTGTCGTAAGCCTCACTCATGTCAGGAAACCGAGGTCCAAACTCTTCAATATTTGCACCAATTAACGGATTTGGTAACAGGTTAATATGATCTGTAATAAACATAATATCACCAACTTCAAAACTACTATTAACTCCACCGCTGGCATTTGAAACAAATAACTGTTCTATACCTATCAATTTCATAACCCTGACAGGTAGAGTAACTTCCTGCATATTATACCCTTCGTAATAATGAAACCTACCTTGCATTGCCACAACATCTACGCCGTTGAGTTTACCAAAAATAAGCTGCCCGAGATGTCCTTTTACCGTTGAAACAGGAAAATTAGGAATTTCATGATAAGGTATTTTAACCTCGGCTTCTATCTCATCTGCCAAATTGCCAATGCCGGAGCCAAGTATTATTCCAATTTTAGGCTCTTTTGTTATCTTCTTGTTTATGTAGGCTACTGCTTCTTTTGTTTTCTTTAACATACTTTATTATTTGATTTGAAAATTTTTGTTTGCCCATACCATGTATTTTTACCTCTATGGGAATATAGTACAATGGTAACTCATTAAGGCTGCGAAGATATTCAGATTTTATTAACCGCATAGCATCTTTTTCTGTTGTTATTACTATTTTATTTCTCGTAAACTCATCATTAAATGTCTTTACTATTAACTTAATGTCTCTGTTACTGTAAGAATGGTGATCCGGAAAATCAATAACCAACAACTCCATACACATATCTCGTAAATACTCTTGAAGTGGGTATGAATTAGCTATACCGCAAAACAAAACTATTGTATTTATGCTTTTAGATAGTTTTATTTTTTTAGATCCGGGAAATAAAACAAGTTTGCCATATTTTAGATATGAGAAATAAAGTTTTTGATTTGCATTTGGCTTAAGTGTCGACTCAATCCTGCGTCGGGTTATGGGTGAAAGGACTTTGTATGTTTTTGTAACAATAATAATATCAGCATCTTTAGCTCTCGACACAACATCACGTAAAGTGCCGGCAGGAATTAAATAATCCTCCTTGTAAAGTTTGTGAAAATCGGTTAACAATATTGTTATTCCGGGCTTAACCCATCTGTGTTGAAGAGAATCATCTAACAAAATAACATCTAATTTATCATCATTCTGCATCAACTTTGTTATCCCTTCATGCCTATTTTCGCATACGGCAACAGTTAAATTATTTTTAAACTTATTTCTGTATTGCATCGGCTCATCGCCGATATCTTTATGCCCTGAATTACTGTTGGCTACAACATAACCTTTAGTTTTGCGACCGTATCCCCGACTTAAAACGGCAAGTTTATTATCACCTACGAGTAGGTTAATCAAATACTCAACCATTGGTGTCTTACCGGTTCCGCCAAGGCTGAGATTACCAACACCGATAATTGGTATTTGGTATGATTTTGACTCAAGAATGTTTACATTAAACATCCAATGACGTAACCTCACAACAAGTCCGTATATGCATGCAAAAGGTAATAACAATACTCTCCAGTAATCCATAACTAATTAAAAACGTCTAATTTATTAATACTGAACGGAATTCTTCTTCCAACATACTTTATAAATAATAATTAATAAAGTATGTACCCGATTAATGTACAAATTAATCGGTATAGTATATTTTTGTACCGGTCTTTTAAAAATTTTGCCTAAATTACAATTTTTTATCAAAACTAAGTCATTTCATATACAAAAATCTATGCTCGTTAAAGATATCACAAATTATTTGGAAAATATTGCCCCATTAAGTTTGCAGGAATCGTATGATAACTCGGGGTTGTTAATTGGTTCGCCAATAAGCAATGTCAGTAATGTTCTCATCACACTTGATGTTACCGAGAGTGTTATTAACGAAGCTGCCAACAAAAACTGTAATCTTATTATTGCACATCATCCCATTATTTTTAAAGGAATAAAGAAGCTTACTAACAGTAATTTAACTCAAAAGCTGGTGGTTATGGCTATTAAAATGGATATTGCAATTTATGCAATTCATACAAATCTTGATAATATTATTGGGGGGGTAAATAATATTTTGGCATCGAAGTTAGGGATAATTAATACTAAAATACTAATGCCTAAAACTAATGGGCTTAGTAAAATTGTATGTTTCTGCCCTACTGAATATATTGAAAATATACAGCAAGCATTGGCACATGCAGGTGCCGGACAGATAGGAAATTACGATAGCTGTAGTTTTATTTCAACGGGTACGGGTAGTTTTAGACCGCTGCAAGGAAGCAATCCTTTTGTGGGCAAAACAAATCAGCTGCACAATGAAGAAGAGTTTCGCATTGAGGCTGTTATTCATAATTATAACTTACAAAATGCAATTACCGAGATGATTAAAGCTCACCCGTACGAAGAGCCGGCATACGATATTTACAATCTTACAAATACAGACGAGAATATAGGAAGTGGTTTAATTGGTGAAATTGAAAATGCAATGCCTATACAAGATTATTTGATGATAGTGAAACAAACTCTAGGTACAGAGTATATAAAACATAATGAGCTAATAAACAAACCCGTTAAGAAAATTGCTATTTGTGGTGGAAGTGGGAGCTTTTTAATAGATGCAGCTGCAAAAAATAATGCCGACCTTTTTATTACTGCCGATATTAAATATCACGATTTTTTTGAATACGCTGGTTTAATGACAGTTGCAGATGCCGGACACTACGAAACAGAACATTTTGTAAAAGAATTAATATATTCATTATTGAAAGAAAAATTTCCTAATTTTGCACTCCAAATTTCAGAGGAGAGTGCTAATCCCATTTCTTTTATATAACAAACTGAAAATAACGTTATTATGACTAAAGCAAAAGTTACAAAAGACGAAGATGTTAGTGTTGAGCAAAAATTAATTGCCCTATATACTTTACAGGAAATCAATTCGCAAATTGATAAAATTAAAATTATTAGAGGCGAACTGCCACTCGAAGTGGAAGATCTTGAAGATGAAATAGCCGGTTTGGAAACTCGTATTTCAAACTTTCATAAAGATATTGAAAATTTTAACAACCTAATTGTTGAGCAAAAAGGTGCGATTAAGGATAGTGAAGCCTTAATTATTAAGTACAAAGATCAACAAATGAATGTTAGAAATAATAGAGAGTACGACTCTCTTACCAAAGAATTGGAGTTTCAAACACTTGAAATTGAACTTTCAGAAAAAAAGATAAAGGAAATAATTTATAAAATTGAACTTACAAATAGCGAAATTCAGATTTCGGAAGAGAAACTGAAAAATAAAAGACTCGACCTTGAAGCAAAGAATGCCGAACTTAGCGATATTGTTAAAGAAACAGTACTGGAAGAGGAAAAACTTATTAACAAGTCAATAGAAAATGAAAACTTTATTGAAGATCGCCTGCTTACCGCATACAAAAGAATTAGAAAAAATGCAAGAAATGGCTTAGCTGTTGTTCAAATTGAACGAGATGCTTGCGGCGGATGCTTTAACAAAATACCTCCTCAACATCAATTGGATATTCGCGTTCATAAAAAAATAATTGTTTGCGATTATTGTGGGCGAATACTTGTTGATAAAGATGTTGTTGATATTGTTGAAGAAAGCATGAAGTCATAATCTGTAATAGAAATACTTTATCACATTCGGGAATTATTATGTGATGAGACAGGATGAAAAATTTAAAAGATTTAATCTTCTTAGGAGTGTGATTTTCACACTCCTTTTTTTGTATTTTTACAAATGTGATGTATAAATTATTAACAGTATTATTTGCCATAATTTGTCTGGACATTAACACTCAGTCACAAACTGTAATTATTAATGATAACTGTAAGGCTGCCTATACAAACATACTATCTTTAAAATTTGATGATGCACAAAAGATAATTGACAATGAAAAAAATAAAAATCCCGAAAACGTATTTGTTGCCTATCTTGAAAATTACATCGACTTTTTAAAAGTAACAATAAGCGAGAATGAAGAACTGTTTGACCAACTTGAGCCAAGAGTAGTTGATAGAATTGATATTATTGGTGAACTTAGCGACACTTCTATTTATAAAAAATATTTAATTGGAAATATAAACCTACAGTGGGCAACAGCACGTGTAAAATTTAGTGAATATGCAACCGCCGCTCTTCAAATAAATAAAGCATACCGCCTGCTAACTGCAAATCAGTATCAATTTCCAGATTTTATGCCTAACACAATAACCCTTGGCGTACTGCATATTATTATTGGCATTGTTCCCGATTCATACACTTGGATTTTGAATTTAATATCAATGCAGGGAGATGTTCCTCAAGGTCAAAACGAACTGAAAACAGCATACGAAACTTGTGAGGTTACTACACAATATAATTTCCTCATACCCGAAGTTTTATTCTATATGGGTATGATCAACCTAAGCGTAAACCCCGATCCTAATTTTGGTAAATACCTGCTGTCAAAACTTAATAACATTGATGATAATAATCTGCTACTCACCTATCTCGCTATTAATACAAATATGAAAATAGGCAATAACACCAATGCATTAAACCTGTTTTCTACAATAGACTCATCGCAAAACTACTATCCGTTTTATTATCTTAATTATTTGCATGGCGAATGCTTTTTACGGAATATGGACGCACCAATGGCACAACAACAATTTAATATATTTCTAACTAAGTTTACGGGCGAAAATTATATTAAAGATGCGTGGCAAAAAACAGGATGGGCATCACTAATTGCCGGGGATACAGTAGCTTACCGTAAGGCAATGATTAATGTACTGAATTATGGAAACACAACTATTGATGCCGATAAAAATGCCGAACAAGAAGCCAAAAGCAAAATGATTCCAAACATAGAGCTACTAAAAAGCAGATTATTATTTGATGGAGGATACTATGATAAAGCACTTATTATTCTAAATAATATTAATTCAGATAACCTGTCAGCAGCCGAAAAAGCTGAAGTTAATTATAGACTTGGTCGAATAGCACAAAGCGTTAATAATTATACAGATGCAATAAATTATTATAAGCTGACAATAAAAAAAGCAAGTTCACTACCAGAGTATTATGCAGGCAACTCGGCACTAAAACTTGGTAATATTTATGAAATCGAAAATAACAAATCTCAAGCCATGTATTACTATAATGTTTGCCTCGACCTAAACTTCACCCAATATCGTAATAGCATCAGAGCTAAAGCTAAGCAAGGTATTAGGCGTATGAAAGCCGTAAAGTAAAGTTAAAAATCATTATTGAGTTTATAATAAATCATAACATTTGTTTTTACCATAAATCAAAGTTATTAACAATTTTACAGAGTTATCATCTGTTAATATGTTAAAAACTAATAATAACCATTCCTAAACTGCCTGTTTTTACTATAATTTTCGTGTTTACAAATAAAAATAAATTGTTAAAAACGTAACATTTTTTACATATTGTGGTATAATGTGGTAAATATTGTTAAAAAGTGGTAAATAGTTAGTACTTTTGAGCCGTAATTCTGTTTTTTATAATGATCGACATATTAGGAACATACAAATGTAAAGTTGATGCTAAGGGGAGGTTTATGTTTCCATCAGCATTCAAATTGCAATTGGGCGATGCAACCAAAAACGGTATGGTGATTAAGAGGAGCATATTTAAAAAATGCCTTGAGCTCTTTCCTAAAGAAAATTGGCAGAACGAATCAAGAAAAGTGAATCGTTTGAATATGTTTAAAAAAAAGAACGCAGAATTCGTAACAAAGTTTATGGCTGGTGTAGTACCCATTGAATTTGACATAACAGGCAGGTTGCTAATTCCAAAGGATCTTCTTTCGTTTGGAGGCATTGTTAAAGAGATTGTACTTGCAGCAGGCGCAAACCGTATTGAAATTTGGGATAAAGCAGCGTATGAAGATACTGTTGCATACAATCCTGATGACTTTGCCAGATTGGCAGAGGAGGTTATGGGGGAGTTTGAAAATGAATAAAGACTATGTATCACAATCCGGTTCTATTACAAAAAAGTGTAGAAGGACTTAACATTAAACCTAACGGAAATTATGTTGATGTAACCTTTGGCGGTGGTGGTCATTCAAAAGCCATATTGCAAAAACTTGTAGGTGGTAAGCTAATTGCTTTCGATCAGGATGCTGATGCGCTTAAAAATACAATTAACGATGATAAATTTATACTAATAAATCACAACTTCCAATATTTAAAAAACTTCCTTCGCCTTCATAACCTGTCAAAAGTCGATGGCATACTTGCCGATTTAGGAGTATCGTCGCACCAGTTTGACGTACCCGAACGGGGTTTCTCAACAAGATTTGATGCGCCGCTTGACATGCGCATGAACACAAATCAACCTGTTAATGCTTCTGATATTATAAACAATTATTCAGAGGATGATTTAAAAAGACTTTTTAGAGATTACGGTGAAATAAAAAATAGTGGCTGCTTTTCAAGGGCAATTACCAAAACTCGCAATCTAAACCCCATAGTTACAACCACTCAGTTAACAGAATGTATAAAAAGCTGCTTCCCAAAACATAAGCAAAATAAATTTTTAGCACAAGTGTTCCAGGCATTGCGAATTGAAGTAAACGACGAGATGCAAAACCTTAAGTTGTTACTTAAGCAATCCGACGAATTACTTTCACCGGGAGGAAGATTGGTGGTAATAGCATACCATTCACTCGAAGACAGACTTGTTAAAAATTTTATCAAATCAGGAAACTTTAAAGGAATTATTGAAAAAGATTTTTTTGGGAATCCCATAGTTAGCTTTAAACAAATAACACATAAACCAATAGTACCAAGCGATAGTGAGATAGAAAATAATAATAGATCAAGGAGTGCTAAACTTAGAATAGCTGAGAAAATATAATAATGACACCTAAATCAAATAAAATATTAGACTTCGCAACTGATGACATTGCTGTTCAGAAGCCTGCTAAAAAAGATAGCCGCTTTGGTAAAGTAATCAAGGACGTCCTTGGCGGTGATTTACTCTCGGCAGGTACATTTAAGTTTCTAAGGTTTCTATTGTTCCTGGCTTTTCTGGCATTTATTTATATCGCCAATAATTATAATTCTGAAACCAAAATAAGGCAGATTAACAAGCTGAAAAAAGATCTTAAAGAGCTGCGCTACGAATATATCTACGTAAAAACAAAACTTTTGCAAATAGAGAAACAGTCACAAATTGCAAAAAAATTAACAAAAAGTGGAATTAAAAAAAATAATCAACCGGTTAAAGTCTTAGAAGTAAAATGACCGATATTAAAAAAGACATATTGTGGAGAGTTTATCTCATGTACTTCGGCATGCTTATTTTTGGTTTGACAATAATCGGAAAAATTATATACATACAAGTAAAAGAAGGAGCTGAGTTAAAAGCTGAGGCCCAAACACAAGAACTAAAAGTATTTAATTTAGAAGCAAACCGCGGTAACATTCTTGATAATAGTGGCAACCTATTGGCAACATCAGTACCAATATTTGAAGTTAGGTTTGATGTATCATCACCAAATATTAGTAATACCTTATTTAAAAATAGCATTGATTCAATTGCAAACGGTTTATCGAAAATTTTTAATAAATCACAAAGGAAACTAAAAAGAGACCTTGTTAATGCTCGCAACAAAGGGAACAGATATTTTTTAATTAAAAAAAATGTGTCGTACGACCAACTAAAACAAATAAAAAAGTTACCCATATTTCGTAATGGCAAATATAGAGGTGGGCTAATTACAATTCAAAAAACACGAAGAGCCAAGCCATATAGCAAACTTGCTGCCAGAACAATAGGTTATGTGAATAAAAAAGAAAATCTGTTTGTAGGATTAGAAGGTGCATATACAGATGTGTTGACAGGAACAGATGGAAAACTTGTAATGCGACGAATTAACCATGGTGATTGGATACCAATACACGATGAAAATGAAATTGAACCTCAAGATGGGTTAGACATAGTTTCAACAATAAATATTAATATTCAGGATGTTGCCGAACATGCCCTGTTAAAACAATTGTTAACAAACAAAGCCTTTCAGGGTTGTGCCATAGTTATGGAAGTTAGTACAGGTGCTGTGGTTGCAATTGCAAATCTGCGATACGACAGCAACGATGCAAAGTATAAAGAAACTTATAATTATGCCATTGGCGAAAGTATTGAGCCGGGATCTACTTTTAAGTTAGCCTCGATACTTGCCGCTCTAGAAGATAAAAAAACGAAATTAACCGATAGCCTTTATACAGGTGCAGGATACACATCATATTATCACAGGGCAATGCGCGATGTTCATAAAATTGGTAACGGTAGGATTACTGTTAGAGACGCCTTTGAACACTCGTCGAATGTTGGGATATCACGTATGATTTTTGAAGCATATAAAAAACATCCCGAAGAATTTATTAACCGACTATATGCAATGTCGCTAAACAAACCTCTTGGATTAAAAATTAAAGGCGAGGGTATGCCAAAAATAAAACACCCATCAAATAAAAAAACATGGTACGGAACATCACTACCATGGATGGCAATAGGCTATGAGCTGACAATAACTCCCCTGCAAACACTTACTTATTATAATGCAATTGCTAACAATGGAATAATGGTAAAACCAATGTTTGTTTCACAGATAAAAGAAGGTGGTACAACCATTAGCAAGTTTAATACTGAAATTATTAATAATGCCATAGTTTCGCAAGCTACTGTTGACTCCGCAAAATCGTTGTTAGAAGGGGTAATAAAGCGTGGAACCGGAAAGCGAGCATTTAAAAATTGCCAGTATAAAGTAGCAGGCAAAACAGGAACAGCACAAATAGCAACTAATGGTAAATACAATAAAAAAAATTATAACGCCTCATTTGTAGGATATTTCCCTGCCGACAATCCAAAATACTCAGCAATTGTTGTAATTAATAACCCCAGTTCAGGTAAATATTATGGAGCAAGTGTGGCAGCTCCGGTATTTAAAGAAATTGCTGACAACCTGTATTCAACGTCAATAGCACTTGAAAATAACAATGGCTCAACTATCGACAGCACTACTATTCCAATACCAAACAATCCGGTATGGGCAAACGATATTAAATCTATTTACACTAATTTGGGAATTAACAACAAAGTTAATTTACCCTCAACCGGCAATTGGATTAAAGGAATTAACACAAAGGGTGATGTTTTTTTTGACGATGTTATTTTTAAAAATACTGTCGTGCCAAATGTAGTCGGTATGAAAGCCAAAGATGCTATTTACTTATTGGAAAACAACGGGATACAGACTTCAATATCTGGCAAAGGCAGGGTTAAACACCAATCGTTAAAAGCAGGGTCGCCGATTAAAAAAAAACAATCGATAAAACTTCAATTAGCAACTTATTAATATAAAATATTGAAACTATTACAAGACATATTATATCGCTCACGCACTAAAGAGATTGCAGGTTCTCTGAACAAAGAGATAACAACAGTTGCATTCGACTCACGCAAAGTGCAAAAAGGCTGCTTATTTGTTGCAATACAAGGAACCCTTGTTGATGGACATAACTACATAGAAAGTGCAATAAATAAAGGGGCTGTGGCAATTGCTTGCAGTATAATGCCTGCAATATTACTGCCTAATATTACTTACATTGTTGTGGAAGACACCTCGGAAGCTCTGGGCTTTATTGCTTCAAACTTCTATGATAATCCATCCGAAAAGCTTAAAGTAGTTGGGGTAACAGGTACCAATGGAAAAACCACAATAGCAACCCTTTTGTTTAACTTATTTACCGACTTAGGATATAAAACCGGCTTGCTCTCAACAATCCAAAATAATATTAACAACAGCAAAATTAATACAACTCATACAACTCCTGATGCACTTAAAATTAATGAATTACTTAGCATAATGGTTGACGAAGGTTGCGATTATGTTTTTATGGAAGTAAGTTCGCATGCCATCCACCAACACAGAATTACCGGAATATTATTCATAGGTGGTATTTTTTCAAATATTACTCACGATCATCTCGACTATCACCATACTTTTAAAGAATATCTTAAAGCCAAGAAGCTTTTCTTTGATAAACTGCCTTCTTCTGCTTTTGCCATTACAAATGCCGATGATAAAAATGGTAAAGTGATGCTACAAAATACAAATGCCTCAAAATTTACTTATGGCATTAAAAACATTGCATCATTTAAGGGTAAAATTATTGAAAACGGATTTGAAGGTATGATGCTAAACATTGATGGTATTGAAATATATTCACTGCTATCAGGTAAATTTAATGCTTATAATTTACTTGCAGTTTATGCAACAGCCATACTTTTAAAGCAAAACAAACAAGAGATTCTTGTAAGCCTTAGTAAATTAGAAAGTGCTGAAGGTAGATTTGATATTACAAAATCTGCAAATGGGATTACAGCAATTGTTGATTATGCGCACACTCCTGATGCACTCGAAAACATATTATCAACCATTAACTCCATACGCAGCCACAACGAGCAATTAATTACAGTAGTAGGTGCCGGTGGTAACCGCGACAAAAGTAAACGCCCGGTAATGGCAAAAATTGCATCGCTGCTAAGTAACAGGCTAATATTAACATCTGACAACCCACGCAACGAAGACCCCCAAAATATTTTAGAGGAAATGCGCTTAGGAATTGATGCCGCAAGAAAAAACATTACAATGGTAATCCCCAGCAGGAAAGATGCAATTATTACAGCTTACAATATTGCTCGTACTGGAGATATAATCCTTATTGCCGGCAAAGGTCACGAAAAATATCAAGAGATTAATGGTGTGAAATATCCATTTAATGATAAAAAAATAATAGAAGAACTTATGTCCATAAATAAATAATATGTTTTACTACTTATTCAAATATTTAAACGATGTTGTTAATATGCCGGGGGCGGGTGTTTTTGAATACCTGTCGTTTAGAGCTGCTCTTGCTATTATTACATCGTTAATCATAAGCTTGTTGTTCGGCAAAAGGTGGATATCGTTTCTAAACAAAAAACAAGTTGGCGAAACTGTTCGTGATTTAGGATTGGAAGGACAATTAGAAAAACAAGGAACTCCCACAATGGGTGGGCTTATAATAATAACATCAATATTAGTGCCTGTAATATTGTTTGCCAAACTAAATAATATTTATACAATATTAATGATTTTCACAACCGTTTGGCTTGGTGGTCTTGGTTTTATTGATGATTACATTAAGGTATTCAGAAAAAATAAAAAAGGGCTAAATGGAAAATATAAAATTGCAGGACAGATTTTATTAGGGTTGGTAGTTGGCATGGTTATGTATTTTAATTCTGATATTGTAGTCCGCGAAAAGATAAAACCTGAAGCCGAGATATACACAACAATTGAGCAATCCGGACCCTCAGCAAAATTTGCATATCAAATTACCCGATCAACAAAAACTACAATTCCGTTTGTAAAAAACAATGAATTCGACTATGCCAATTTGCTTAGTTGGTTGGGAAAAGGTTACGAAGCATGGGCATTTTTAATATTTATTCCAATTGTAATATTTATCATAGTTGCTGTATCAAATGGCGCAAATTTAACTGATGGAATGGATGGTTTAGCAACCGGCACATCGGCAATAATTGGACTAACACTCGGGCTGTTGGCTTGGGTATCGGGAAACATAATATTTGCCGATTATCTAAATATAATGTATCTGCCAAATGCCGGTGAGCTTACAATATTTATAAGTGCTTTTGTGGGAGCAACAGTAGGCTTCCTGTGGTACAACACATACCCGGCTCAGGTATTTATGGGCGATACCGGAAGCTTAGCTCTTGGAGGAATTATTGCCGTATTTGCAATAATCATCCGTAAAGAACTGCTGATTCCAATATTGTGTGGAATATTCTTAGCTGAAAGTCTATCAGTAATAATTCAGGTTAGCTATTTTAAACACACACGTAAAAAGTATGGTGAGGGCATAAGGATATTTAAAATGGCTCCTCTTCACCATCATTTTCAAAAACTTGGCTTTCCGGAGCCAAAAATTGTACAGCGATTTTTAATTGTTGGGATTTTTTTAGCAGTACTGACAATTATTACACTCAAACTCAGATAATGAAGAAAAAATATGTTAAAACATTATCAAATAGTTGTGCTGGGTGGTGGCGAAAGCGGCATTGGCACAGCATTATTAGCTAAAAAAAAAGGGATTACTGTGCTGGTTAGCGATAGCAGCAGTATTAAACAAAAATATATTGACGTTCTTAAACATTCTGAAATTGATTTTGAAGAAAACGGTCACTCCCGGCAGCTTGTACTATCGGCTGACGAGATAATTAAAAGTCCCGGAATTGCTGATACCGTACCTATTGTTAAGGCTGCTAAAAATCGTAGCATACCCATAATATCAGAAATTGAATTTGCCGCAAGATACACATCTGCCAAGCTAATATGTATAACAGGCAGTAATGGTAAAACTACTACAACGCTGTTATTATATCACATACTAAAAACCGGTGGTATAAATGTAGGTATTGCCGGTAACATTGGTAAAAGCTTTGCAATGCAGGTGGCTGAAAATAACTTTGATGTTTACGTACTGGAAATCAGTAGCTTTCAACTGGATGGGATGTATCACGTAAGGGCAAATATTGCAATACTTTTAAACATAACGCCCGATCATCTTAACCGATACAATAATAAATTTGATGATTATGCTGATTCAAAATTTCGAATCCTTCAAAATCAAACAGAAAGCGATGCCTTTATTTACTGCTTTGATGATTCAGTAATAACAAACAGGTTAAAACATAAAAAAATAAGGGCGCAACAATTTCCATTTAGCCGGCTGAACAAGAATTTTGAACAGGGGGCATATTTAATTAATAACGAATTAATAATAGAATATAGTAAAACAAAGACACATATGACACTAGAACAATTAGCACTGCAAGGCAAACACAATACATATAACTCAATGGCAGCAGGAATTGCAGCCAGTATTATGGATATTAGAAAAGAGTCATTAAAGCAATGCCTGTCTGATTTTCATAATATTGCGCATCGCCTCGAATATGTATCGAGTGTACACGGTATTAAGTTTATAAACGACTCAAAAGCAACAAATATAAATTCAACATGGTATGCTCTTGAATATTATAACAAAAATATAATCTGGATTGCCGGAGGCGTAGATAAAGGCAACGATTACAGCATATTATCGGAACTTGTAAAAAATAAAGTTAAGGTAATAATTTGCCTTGGCGTAAATAATCGTCCCATACATAATGCATTTGGCGATATTGTAGAAACAATTATTGACGCTCAATCGGCAAGCGAAGCCGTTAATATTGCTTACAATGTTGCCAAAACAGGAGAAACAGTATTGCTTTCGCCGGCATGTTCAAGTTTCGACCTTTTTGAAAATTATGAAGACCGCGGAAATCAGTTTAAAATGGCAGTAAAAGAACTTTAACATATGACCACGCTACTAAAAAATATCAAGGGCGACAGAGTAATTTGGGCTGTAGTTATTATTTTGTCAATCATGTCGTTCCTAACTGTTTACAGCTCCACGGGGACATTGGCATACAAGTATCAAGGTGGTAACACTCAATACTATATGTTTAAACATGGCTTGATATTATTTATGGGATTAGTGCTAATGTATTTAGCTCATATTGTAAAATATACATATTATTCCAGAATTTTTCAAATTGCACTTTACATAGCTGTTCCGCTGTTGCTGATAACATTAATATTCGGATTAGATTTTAATGATGCCAAAAGAGTACTCCCTATGCCTTTCGGACTCACTTTTCAAACATCCGATCTTGCAAAAATTACCTTGATAATTTATTTAGCACGCATACTTAGCAAAAAACAGGAAGAAATACATAATTTCAAATCGGCATTTATCCCACTTATGATACCTGTATTAATTGTTACAGGACTCATATTTTGGGAAAATTTGTCAACAGCAGCATTGCTGTTTACAACAAGTTTAGTGCTAATATTTATTGGCAGGGTAAAGCTATCATATATACTTGGTATGCTTGGCATAGGGCTAATTTTTCTATTAATTGGATTAGCAGTATTGTACTCACTACCCGATGGGCAGCAAGGGCGGTTAGGAACTTGGAAAAGTAGAGTTACAGGTTTTGTTGATGGCAGTAACAGCAATAGCTACCAATCCGAACAGTCGAAAATAGCTATTGCCACAGGCGGAATAATTGGCAAAATGCCGGGCAACAGCACTCAACGCAATTTTCTACCTCACCCATATTCCGATTTTATTTATGCAATAATAGTGGAAGAATATGGGCTTATTGGAGGCGCATTATTAGTCCTTCTATATTTAATTTTGCTGTTTAGGGCAGTTAAGATTGTAACAAAAGCTCCTGGTACATTTGGATCATTCTTAACAATAGGTGTGGCGTTTAGTCTGGTTCTTCAAGCAATGGTAAACATGGGAGTAGCGGTTGGCTTGCTACCCATAACAGGGCAACCACTGCCATTGGTAAGTATGGGGGGAACATCAATTTGGTTCACAAGCCTTTCAATTGGTATTATTTTAAGTGTAAGTAAAGAAATTGATAAAAAATCGGAAATAACCAATCAGGTTGATAATATGAGTATGATTTGAAAACTAAATTTTATTACTAACTAAAAACATCTTCGTTAACTAAATTTCTATAAGCTTAATGCGCAAAAAAGTAAAAATATTAATAAGTGGTGGTGGCACAGGTGGGCACATTTTTCCTGCTATAGCTATTGCTAATGCATTGAAGGATAAATTACCAGAAGTTGACATTAGGTTTGTTGGGGCTATTGGACGCATGGAAATGGATAAAGTACCGCATGCAGGTTATAAAATTACAGGTTTATGGATTAGCGGACTTCAACGAAAACTTACTACAAAGAATTTATTATTCCCGATAAAAGTTATCGTTAGCATCTTAAAATCTTATAAAATTATTAAAAATTTTAAGCCAGATATTGTAATTGGAACAGGTGGGTATGCCAGTGGACCTCTTCTTTTTGTGGCATCAAAGAAAAGAATTCCAACGCTAATACATGAGCAAAATGCTTTCCCCGGTATCACAAACAAACTTTTAGGGGAAAAAACAAATAGAATTTGTGTTTCATACCCTAACATGGGGAAATATTTTCCAAAAGAAAAAATTATTCTAACAGGTAATCCCATTCGTAAAGAAATTCTAAATCTGACGCCAACAAAACAAAGTAGTCTTGATTTCTTCAAATTATCGAGTAATAAAAAAACACTATTGATAATCGGTGGCAGTCAGGGAGCACAGCAGGTTAATATTGCTGTAGCAAAAAACATACAACAATTCCTCAACTTAAACTTACAGTTAATTTGGCAAACAGGAGCATATTCAAAGAACATTGCAGAGAAAGCTGCAGCAGGCAATAAGTATGTTATAATTACTGAGTTTATTCAAGAAATGGACAAAGCCTATGTTGCTTCCGATTTTATTATTTCGCGAGCCGGAGCAATAGCTATAGCCGAAATAATTGCAGCTAAAAAACCTGCAATATTTATTCCTTTGCCAACTGCTGCCGAAGATCATCAAACTAAAAATGCCACAACTCTCGTCGATGGAGGTGCAGCATTGCTTGTTAGCGAAATAAATGCAGTTAACGACATTGGCAACACAGTAAAGCTATTGGTTGAAGATAATAAACTTCAGGCATCCATTATAAAAAGCCTGTGTGCCTTTAGTTACCCTGATGCTGCCGGTGCAATTGCAAACGAAGTAATAAAATTAATAAAACATTAAAAATGGACTATCGTAATAAAATAATGTATTTTATTGGTATTGGCGGTATTGGTATGAGTGCGCTTGCACGATGGTTCAAGCAACAGGGTGCATTGATTTATGGCTACGACCAAACTTCCGGTCCGTTAACTGATAAGTTAATAAACGAAGGTATGATATTGCATTTTAATGAAGACATAAATAAAATACCGCAAAATATTAGCATGGTGGTTTATACACCTGCCATTCCTACTGATAATATTGAACTATCTTACCTTAAAAGTAAAAATGTTACAATTAAGAAAAGAGCTGAACTTATTGGTAATCTTTCAGAAAAATATACAACAATTGCAATTGCCGGCACACATGGCAAAACAAGCATCGCAGCTCTAATAACCCACCTGCTTAAAACTGCCAATATCAACGTAAGTGCCTTTGTTGGTGGTATTTGTAAAAACTACACATCTAATTTGATACTATCTAAACAGACTGACTATTTAGTTATTGAAGCAGATGAATATGATAGATCACTACTTAAAATTAAGCCGGATATTGCGGTTATTACCTCCATGGATGAGGATCATCTTGATATTTACAGGGATGAGGAGGACATAAAAAATACTTTTAAACTTTTTGCACAAAAGTTACCCCAAAGCGGCTTACTAATACGTAATTCACAATTAGTAAGCTTTAATGATATAGTTGCCAGGCAAGTTACATACGGCTCAAATAATAGCGCAAATACTTATGCTACAAATATTCGTGTGATAAATACTAAATTTGTTGTTGATGTAAAAACAGGAATCGGTGAAATTAATAATTTGGAAATTCAAACTCCCGGAATTCATAATATCGAAAATACTATGGCTGCCATTGCAATTGCCGTCGATATCGGCTTGTCGCTGCCATCAATAAAGTCAGGAATCTCCTCGTTTACAGGAGTTGAGCGTCGTATGGATTTTAAAATAGTTAATGATAATCATATATTTATTGATGACTATGCTCACCATCCCGAAGAAATAAAAGCAACGATATCTGCCGTAAGACAACTATTCCCGGATAAAAAAATAACAGGAGTCTTCCAGCCTCATTTATATAGCAGAACAAGAGACTTTTCGGATCAGTTCGCATCTCAACTTAGTAAATTAGACGAAATAATACTTATGGATATCTATCCGGCTAGGGAAAAACCAATTGATGGAATTTCATCCAAAACAATTATTAATAAAATTAAAGGTACCGATGTAAAATTACTTAGCAGGGAAGAATTATTAGAATACTTGTCGTATAATAAGCCCGAAGTATTAATTACAATGGGAGCAGGAAATATAGGCTTGTTAGCCGAAGAAATTAAAGCAAAGTATTTATGAAAAAAATACTTCAAATATCACTGTTAACTTTAACAGTAATTGGTTTAGTTACCTTAACCGGGTTTATTGTGAATAAAAATATGTATTCAAAAATTGCCGATGTTAAAGTAAATATATATCGGAATACAAATAACGGATTTATTAATAAACACGAAATAATTGAGAAGATAAACACTATTGATAGTATTGTTAATGTTGATATAAAGAAAATAAAAACCAATGAAATTGAAAAGATAATTGCACGTAACCCATATGTTGACAAAGTGGACAGCTATATAACAATTAACGGCAATTTGTTGATTAATATTAAAGAAAAGCAACCCATTATCAGAATTTATAATAATACCGGAAGTAGCTGTTACATAGACGATAACGGCGATTTTTTTCAATCCAAAATAGGGTATGCACCACGTGTAATAATAGCTAACGGGTACATTAATAAAAAACTAACAACTATAACCGGAAATATAAACGATTCAATTTATAACAATAGCGTTTATCGAAAACTGTACGAACTAACACAACTTATCAATAATAATAAACTGCTTAAAGCACAGATAAATCAGATTTATGTTAATAGCAAAGGCAACTTCGATCTTATACCTGAATTGGGAAACCATTTAATACGATTTGGTTCATTTGACAACGTAAAAAATAAGATAAGAAACCTTGATGCCTATTATCATAAATATCTTAAATCGAGTACTTGGGACAGCTACAAAATAATAAACCTTACATATAAAAATCAAATAGTTTGCACTAAAAAATAAAGATATGGAATTGGAAATAATTGTCGGACTTGACATCGGCACAACTAAAATAGCATGTATTGTTGGCAGCAAAAACGAATATGGCAAAATAGAAATACTAGGCTATGGAAAAACTGAATCAATTGGCGTTAAACGCGGTGTAGTTGCCAATATTGAAAATACTGTACAATCGATACGCAAAGCTGTAAAACAGGCTGAAGAAAAATCAGGTGTTGCCATAAAATATGTAAATGTTGGCATTGCCGGGCAACACATTAAAAGCCACCAGCATCGTGGTAACATAATACGTGAAGACGATGACAAGGAAATTACAAAAGAAGAGATAGAACTTCTGACACAAAACATGTATAAACTTAGTATGACGCCCGGTGAAGAAATTATTGACGTAATTGCTCAGGATTACATAATTGATAACGAAAGCGGAATAACAGAGCCTGTGGGCATGTTAGGCAATACGCTTGAAGCAAACTTTCACATAATCATAGGGCAAACATCTTCAGCAAAAAACATCTATAAATGTATTAAAAAGGCTAATCTTGAATTAGTAAACTTAATTCTTGAGCCAATAGCATCTGCAGAAGCTGTTCTTAGCGAGGAAGAAAAAGAAGCAGGAGTAGTATTAGTTGACATTGGTGGCGGCACAACCGATATTGCAATATTTCAGGATAATATAATAAGACATTCAGCTGTTATTCCTTTTGGCGGCGATGTTGTAACCGAAGATGTAAAAGAAGGCTGCAAGATTATGAAAAAACATGCTGAAGAACTGAAAGTGAAATTTGGATCAGCATTGGCAAGCGAGAACCGTGAAGATGAAGTAGTTGCAATACCCGGACTAAGAGGAAGACCTCCTAAAGAAATAACTCTTCATAACTTGGCATCAATAATTGAAGCTCGCATGGAGGAAATTATCGACCAAGTGTATTTTGAAATTGAAAATTCAGGATTTGAACAGAAACTAATTGCCGGTATTGTACTTACAGGTGGCGGTTCGCAGCTTAAGCATATCGATCAGCTTACCGAGTTTAAAACGGGAATGCCAACACGTATCGGCTACCCAAATGAACACCTTGCCGTTGGTGTTGTTGACGAAATGGCAAGCCCAATGTTTGCAACAGGTGTTGGTCTTGTAATTGAGGGCATCTCAAGATTTGATTATGAGAAAGACAAAGAAAACAGAAGTAACTCCCATGATAATGAGCAAGATGGAACACAGTCTGATGCCGGTAAAAAAATTACCGGGAAAAAGAAGAAAAGTAGCTTGAGCGAACCCGGTACTTCAAAATTTTTAAGAAGACTGAAAGACTGGTTTGAAAACGATACTGAAGAATAATCATTATTTTATCTGTTAACATTCTGACATTATACAAGTTATAACCAAACTCAACATGTTAACAATCAATTGTTAAAAACTAAATATCACATAATATTACAGAACAAAGCAAAAATATACTTTTAATATTCAATTAGCCATGACTGACATGATCACATTTCAATTAAAGCAACACCCTTCAATAATTAAAGTATTAGGAGTAGGGGGAGGCGGTTCAAACGCCGTAAACCATATGTTTAAACAAGGGATAACCGGTGTTGACTTTGCAATATGCAACACTGATGTGCAGGCTCTTGAAACGAGTCCGGTACCAATAAAAATAGAAATTGGTAATAAATCCGGATTAGGTGCAGGAGCAAAACCCGAAGTTGGCAGAGCCGCCGCCGAAGAATCTTTGGATAAAATTAAAGAATTATTAAACGACGAGAGTACACAGATGCTGTTTTTAACAGCAGGCATGGGTGGAGGAACAGGTACCGGCGCAACTCCGGTAATTGCTAAGCTGGCACGTGAAATGAAAATCCTTACCGTTGGTATTGTAACTCTTCCTTTTGGGTTTGAGGGAAGAAGAAGAAGGCAACTTGCCGAAATAGGAATTAGTGAATTAAAGAAACATGTTGATGCATTATTGGTTATAAGTAACGATAAATTACGTGAACAATTTGGAAACTTAGTGCTGGGCGAGGCTTTTGGTCAGGCCGACAACGTACTTGCCAATGCAGCTAAGGGAATTGCCGAACTTATTACCGTTCCGGGTTATATAAATGTTGATTTTGAAGATGTTAAAACTGTTCTGCAAGATAGCGGAAAAGCAATAATGGGTTCCGCAAAAGCTGAAGGCGAAAACAGAGCTGCAAGAGCCATCGAAAACGCAATGAACTCACCATTACTTAACGACAACGAAATTGCAGGTGCAACCGATATCCTATTGTACATCACCACAGGTACTGATGATATTACAATGGATGAGATAACAGAGATTACCGATTATGTTCAGAAAGAAAGTGGTAACAACGCCGAGACAATTTGGGGTGTTGGTAAAGATGAATCACTTGAAAATAATATAGGCATTACAATAATCGCTACCGGTTTTGATAAAATAGTAACAGAACCCGAGAAAGAAAAAATTTATGTTGGAACTGTTGGCAAACCCAATCCGGAACTTCCTACATCGCCGGCACAAAAAGCTAATAAGCCTACAAACAATATAAAAACATCCAATAATATCGAATTAATTGAAATTAAAACTTCACCCTCCCCTATCACTAAAACTGTTGATGTACTCACACCTAAAGTTAAACCTAAAATAGTACATACATTGAGTAAGGTTGATAAACAATCTGTTGCCAAGGAAGATATTGATACCGACACTCAGAGTACAGTAGAAAATTATATTATTGAGGATTCTGATAAACCCTATCTTAGCGTAGGTCATACTATTTCGTCACAAAGTATCAACCACCAAAAAAAGGTCTTTATAAAAACTACTGAGGAAAAAGAAAGTATATCAAAAAATGCTACTGAAAGGGTTAACAAATTAAAGGGTCTGAGTATAAATCTTCGATCACACGAAAAAGTTGCTGAATACGAGAATGTGCCGGCTTACATAAGGCAGAAAATTAAATTAGACGAAACCGATTATTCTTCAGAGCAGACAGTATCGCGATATACTTTAGGTGAAGATACCAAAAATCAACCTATTATAAAGTCCGATAATTCATTTTTACATGATAACGTTGATTAGTTTTTTGTAATATACAACAAGTAGTAAATTTTAAGTGCTTGTATTATTAAACCTTAAATTGACTCTGTTTTAGGCAACCATTTATTATGTTACCACTTTGGTAATACGCATTTGTTAGTACGTTTATCAACGAGCGAATCAAAATTAACAAGGCTTTTCCTCATAACTACAGAATTATCATCGTGGCATGTTAAGCATGTACCAACAGTTAGGATTTTTTCCTGTTGGGTGATGCTAAAAGGTGCTACATTTGAACGTGTTGAAACCACCTCTCCCTTTCTGTCGTCCATAAATCCAACCCAAGCATCTTCAGGCAAGCTGTCATTAGGGTTAGTTTGATAAGATGAGTTAAAACGCCAAACTCCCTTACCATCAGTAATAGTATATTGCAAGTTCCCATCTCCATAGCCAAGCGCAACCGGATTATTATGGCACGACTTACAGCTACGACCTTGAGCAGATGTTGTATGAGGTGATGCCGGGGCAAAAAGTCGTTGGAAAATTAATGAATCATGAAAAGATTTCGAGAAACTTCCAACATCAATAGTAAGCACCATTCCCGGTATTACGGGGATGACTTCATCTTTATTTTCAGATGTTCGTACCCCAAGTACAGGTAAGCCGGCATCGAACTTACCGATAAACTCCACCCAACTTCCTTTTTTCTCATTATTTGTGTACATATTATAGCCCGGTTCATCCTCATCATACTTGTTATGACAACCTATACAGCTGGGAGCCCATGCACTATGACATGCCGAACAACTAACATTATCATGTGCGTGTCCTTTGCGACATACGCTACCTAACTTACTCATAACAAACTTATTACCTTTGTTTTTAGTAATAAAATATGCGCTATCGTTGCTAACATATGTATTTATTAACGGAACATTCCTCTTGTGTGTAGCGATAAAGTTTTTGTTGGCGATATTGCCAAATCTCATCGAGGCAATCGTTGCCGACTCATTATCAATATCCTTTGCTTCTACAATATTTGGTTTATCATTAAAATGACAATCCTCACAACTAATAGTAGCCTGATCTTCCTGATGTGCATACAAATTACCGTTACCCATTACTTCATATGAGTTATGACAGTCAATACAGCCAAGCCCCAATCTAAAATGCACATCTTCACTTTTAAACTTATAAACTCGTGATTCTTGAATAATTCTATAATCATTTTTCTCAGGGATATCATCAACGTCTAATGTGGTTTCATACCAACCTTCATAATTTGTTGAAATTCGCCCCGATCGGCTGTGGCATCCAAAGCAATGTTGATCGCTAACGTTCATACTAATAGAAGGATGAAAAACAAGATAAGCCGTATCATTAATATTACTTTTATGTTCAAACCATGCTTCTTCTGCAGGTTTATTATAATTGATATGGCATGCAAGGCAACCGCCCCCGCGACTATCATCTGTAATCGGACCGGTTTCTGTTTTTGGGTTATCCAAATGGCAGATAATACACATATTTCTCAAATGTTCATCAGCTGCCGAATTGCTAAGGTTGTGCACATCAGTAATATTATTTGGGTTAGCTTGTTCGTTAAAAACAAATCGATCAACGCTTATCATCCCACTCAAATTTGACATTAAGTTACTATTTTTTCTTTCAGTAATATCCGGATGACAATTGACAGTACCACAACTTCTATCAGCATTTTCAAAATTACCGGGAATGAGAATCATATTTTCGTGAGCTCCATCTTTATCACTATTAAAAGGATTACCACCATGGCACGAAAAACATCCGATAACCTCCGGATTATGAGATTTAGTAAAGCCACTAACATTATCATGGCAAATAATGCAGCTTTCTTTACCTCCATTAATTGTAGTTTTGGCTGATAGTTCATTTTTTGTAAGATCATTAGTAAACCTAATACGAGAAGTGCTAAAAGAATTTAGTACGGAATAGGAGTAACCATTTTCCCAAGGCCAAACCCATTTCCAGTTTTCACCTCTAAAAAACATACCACTGATCACTAATATTATATATGTAATTGCTAAGATAAGTAATACCCGCTTACTAAAAAATGCCATCCTGTTGCCAACATACGGGATAATAAAAATGAGTATTAGAAAAATAACAATTATTACAATTGAAATTGAAGGTATGCTTAGCCAATGTAATATTTCCTGAAAGCCAACGAAATACCATGGACCCTTAACGGTTGTGTTTATACCATCGTGTAGCGGTGCAGTAAAGAAGAAAGAAACCAATAGTGTTACGGTAATAACAATAAAAAAGCCTGTAGTTTTTGCCCAAATTTTATGAGAATGCTCAACTGTTATGAAAATAATAAATATTGTTAGGGTAGCAATGTGATTCACATAAACTAAATTAAAGCTTCCCTCTGCTCCCAAAAGTGATGATGCAATGATGCTGCCAATAAATGGAATGTCGGTTATTAAGCTATTAAGAATCCTCCAGGCTTGCTTACTATCGGCATCACCTTTAAGTAAAAAACCTGTTAGCATAGCCATAAAAATAACTACAATACCCAATGTTAACCTTGCCCACACGCCTTTATTGAGAGTAATATTATTGGGTTTGTTAAAGTAGTCCCAAATATGAATTAGTACTAGAATCAGGAAAAACTGGGCACTCCAAAAATGTATATTTCTAAAAAATGATGCAGCAGGATTTAGCACCATCATTGTGCTTACCGATAAAAACGGAGTTTCTACATTATAAGGAATTGCAACAAATACTCCTGATATTATACATACCGCCAGTGAAGCAAGGGAGACTTGCCCAAAAGAAGTTTTTGAGAGTATGTTTTTTATTAATCTCAAATAAAACTATTTTAACATATTGTTTCAAGTTACAACAACAATTTTACCCGACAGCTTATCGGTTTCAAATTTCATCTTATGCAAAGGCTTAAATGCAGGTCCTTTTATGGCAATACCGTCCAAATTAAAAGTAGAGCCATGGCATGGGCATAAAAACAGCCCATCTCTATACTCATTAATCTTACAGCCAAGATGAGTACACGTTGAAGACAATACAAATAAATGGTCATCATTGTTTACAACAATAAAATCGTCTTGAAAACTAACTTTTTTATTCGTATATAAAATTAGAGGTACATCACCTTTGCTATCAATTTTATGATCGATTTTAATCATCTTATCCCAAAGTACAATTATTCCAATAGTAAGTGCAGCTACTGCTGATTTTATAAAATTACGTCGATTTTGTTTACTTTCTTTCATCTAAAACTCATCATTATCTTGCTGGTCGATAGTACTTTCTCTGTGTTCTCTATCATATTTCTCACAATCAAATTCAATATCAACATCCTTTAAAGGTTTTTCAAAATCATCCATGCTTATACCCAACGTTGAATCGGCATACACTTTTTTCATATAAATAGCCCAAATCGGCAATGCCATGTTAGCCCCCTGTCCCAGCCTAATACTCCTGAAATGCACACTTCTATCTTCGGCTCCCACCCAAACACCGGTAGTAAGATCGGGGGTAATACCCATAAACCAGCCATCAGATTGATTTTGGGTTGTACCGGTTTTTCCTGCAATTGGATTACGAAAACCATATTTATATCTAAGCCTTATTCCGGTACCACTTTCCACAACACCTTGCATAAGCATAAGCATTTTGTAGGCAGTAACTTCACTTATTGCTTCTGTTTTTTTAGGGACAAAACGTTGAATAAGATTTCCATTTTTATCTTCAATTTTAGTAATAAATGTTGGTTCAACAAATACACCTTTATTTGCAAATGTATTCATAGCCCCAACCATCTCATAAAGAGATATGTCGGGAGTACCAAGAGCTATGGATGGGACTGCAGGAATATCGGATTTAATTCCCATTTTACGAACTAATTGTATAACCGACTGTGGCGAAAATCTACCCATAAGATATGCTGATATCCAGTTGTTTGAATTAGCTAAAGCCCATTTTAAAGTTACTTCTTCACCTATTCTGGCTTTTCCGGAATTGCGCGGCGACCAATAAGTCCCATCATATAATTCAACGCTATATTGAATGTTAGATACTTTATAGCAAGGCGTGTATTCGTTTTGCTGCATTGCAAGCGTGTAAAGAAACGGCTTAAATGTTGACCCCACCTGCCGTTTTCCTTGCATAACATGATCAAATTTAAAATACTGATAATCAATACCACCTACCATGGCTTTAACATAACCTGTATGCGACTCGATTGAAATTAATCCTGCCTGCAATATGTATTTATAATATTTTATTGAGTCATAGGGCGTCATTACTGTGTCAATTGGACCATCCCAACTAAAAACTCGCATACTAACAGGTACATTAAAACTTTCAAGTATTGAATCAATAACGACTCCCGATTTGCGCATCTTACGATACCTTTCGCTGCGTTTCTCAGCCTGAAGCATAATTCTATCGATAGATTCTGCGGCTTTGTCTTCATCAAAATCAAACGGGGCATATTTATATCCTTTCCAATGATTATAAAACGCCGGTTGAAGATCAAGAGAAAGATGCTCGCGGATTGCTTCTTCAGCATATCGTTGCATGTGTGAATTTATAGTAGTGTAGATTTTCAATCCATCTTTGTACAAATTATATGGCGATCCATCTGGTTTATAATGTGTACTACACCATATTTTTAGTTTACTGCGCAGATACTCTCTTAAATATCGGGCAATACCCTGATTATGACCACGCATAGAATATTTTGAAACATCTATTGGCAGTTGTTTAACCGAGTCAAAGACATATTTTGTAATAAAGCCATATTTCTGCATTTGGCTTAAAACCAGATTTCTCCTATGTAATGAGCGTTCAGGATTTGATATTGGGCTATAGCGTGTTGGAGCGTTTACAACCCCTGCCATTAGTGCTGCCTGTTGCAGATTTAGCGAATCAGGAGAGCAATCGAAAAATGTTGCCGCAGCCGACTTTATGCCATATGAGTTATGACCAAATGGAACTGTGTTAAGATACATGGCAATTATCTCATCTTTAGAATAGTATCGCTCCAGCTTAAGAGCAGTTATCCATTCCTGAAATTTACGAATTACAAGTTGTACAGTAGAAAGATGACCTCTCGGAAACAGGTTTTTTGCTAATTGTTGAGTAATAGTACTTCCTCCGCCCTTATGGTTTCCAATTATCACGCCGTAAAGCACTCTTAACAATGCCCTTTCATCAATTCCGGAGTGATCTTCAAAACGCACATCTTCTATAGCAATAAGTGCATTTATTAAGTTTGGCGAAATATCACGATAGCTTACTTTTGATCTGTTTTCGATAAAATAAGTGCCAAGGAGCTCACCATCTGCAGAATAGACCTCTGACGCCAGGTTACTTTTCGGATTTTCAAGTTCCTCAAAAGTAGGCATATCTCCGAACCACTCATTAGCAACACCATAAAAGAAAATAACAACCATAGTGAGTAGTAAAATCCACAATAACCAAAGTTTAAAAATATAGTTAAAGATTTTTTTCTTTTCTGTTTTTTTATCTGTCATGGCACATTATTTATAATCAAGATTTAGAAAAGTAGTTTAATGTTTGTTCCAATTTTATAATGAGTTTATTAGTGATTTGGATATATATTCACAAATTAAATATCTTGTTTTTACTAATTGTCAGCAGCAATAATGCTTAAGCCAATATTTTCAATTCCTTTTAATGTATCAACACGCATTGCTTGTTGGATAAGAAATTTATAGTTACCTGCTAATGGAAATCGCAAATCCGATTTCAGCAAAATATCATTTTCTTTAACACTTCCCCATCCTTTTCCAAGCCACTTTCCCTCTTTATTTGCTAGGATACACTCAATTGTATCACGACTTACGTTTCCATTTGGAAACTTAGTAGTTAAAAACAAATACAAATTATTAAAACGGTATTTATTTGTATTCCTGATGTTTAAATTAAAGCTGTAATTAATTAGCGTATCTTTAATATTAACATTAAAAACTACTTCGTTATTTTTGTACCACCCCCCGGTGGGTAAGGTAATACTTTGCGTAAATACAGTATTGGTATTACACGAAGCAAAAACTACGGTAAAAGCCACCAGAACAGCAAACGGTTTGATTTTATTTATTAAACTATCTGTCATATATATTTAAATAATGCTAATTATAAAAAATTATTATTTATGAATGAAAATAAACTATGATACTATTTTAAATATATCCCGTATTTATGTCAGAATATTCGTCTATCGTTGGATCAGCTTGTGTTTGTGTCTCTGCAAATTTTTCTAAGTCGTCAGGTAGTTTACCTTTATTATTTTCTTCAACAATAAATTTAACCTTGTCAATAGGTATTGCCATCATATTATTTACTTCGCCCACATAGGCATACCACATAACCTTTCTAAATACCTCTTTTTTAATAAAATAAGCCTTTCCCTTCTTTGTTTTTAACGGAACGGAACTACTTGGAAAGTCCTTTAGTGTGTCAATATAATCATCAACTTCATAGTTAAGGCAGCATTTTAATTTTCCACATTGTCCGGCAAGTTTTTGTGGGTTTAAAGATAGCTGCTGAAAACGAGCCGAATTAGTTGACACGCTACTAAAGCTACTCATGTACGAAGAGCAACATAGTTCGCGTCCGCATGGACCAATGCCACCAACTTTTGCAGCCTCCTGGCGAACACCAATTTGTTTCATTTCGATTCTAACTTTAAAAGTATCTGCAAGAATTCTTATCAGCTCCCTAAAATCAACCCTGTCGTTAGCAGTATAATAAAACACGGCTTTTGTTTTATCACCCTGATATTCAACGTCATTAATTTTCATGCTAAGATTAAGATTTGCGGCTAAGGTGCGCGACTTAATTATTGTAGGATTTTCAAGCTCAATAACATCTAACCATTTTTCGATATCAGCGGTGCGTGCATGCCTAAAAATACGTTTAATGTCGCGTTTTTTTGGGTCAATTTGCTTACGCTTCATCTGTATTCCAACAATTTCGCCAACGAGTGTAACTATTCCAATATCATGCCCAGGTGAAGCCTCAACAGCAACAAGTTCTCCTTTTTTGAGTACTAAATCATCAGAGAAAGCATAAAAATCCTTTCGTCCATTTTTGAATCTAACCTCAACAAAATTAACCTCTGATTTCGTTGAAGGATTATTGTAACTTTCAAGCCAATCATAAGAGCTTAATCTACAGCACCTTTGTTGATTTACAAAATGACCATTATTACTGTTTCCCGTAACTGTGCAGCATCCCCTTGAATGGGCTATATTTCTATCAGATGTATTATCTTCTATTATTTCTTCCATTATATTTAATTTCTATTCAAACATGCAAAAGTAATGATAATGTTTGTTTGTTGGAAGCAACAGAAAATATTTGGCAACTATTTGGTTAGCGGGTACAAAAAAAAGTGCTAGTAAATAAATAGCCCCAGCCCGTCCCTTAGATTGAACTGATTAGTTCTTAAAGCAAAAAGATTGATTTTATTATTAAAAAAATACCGAACCCTGCTATTGCCAACCCTGCAATTTTATTTATTAGGATGAGGAATTTATCAGTAATTATCTTTTTTAATTTTGATGCGGCAAAGGTTTTTATAATATCAGTTAAAAAAACAACTGATAATGTTCCGGCAAAAAATAGAAATAATTTTGCCGTATCAGCATTATATCTTGCGGTTATACCAACAATTATTGTAACCCAAAACAGCCACACAAAGGGATTAACGGCATTTAGCAAAAATCCTTTTCCGATATAAATTGCAGGGTGGGGAGACTTATTAGCAGTTTCACCCTCGGCTTTTTCAACTTCAGTTTTCTTCCGATATGTAAATATTCCCAATAATATTAAAAGCACACCTCCTATAGCACCAATTATTGTAAAGTTTTCAATATCTTTCATGATGCTTGTAGCTCCGAATATTGAAATTGTTATAACAAGTGTATCATTTAAAAAAATTCCGAATGCGAGTAGGACGCCCGGCATAAAACCACGATATAAGCCGGTTTGAATTAGCGCAAAAAAAGCAGGACCAAAACCGAATAAAAACGCAAGAGACAAGCCAAGAATAGTTCCTTCAATAAAAACACTCATTGCTAAAATTTTATTTATGTATTACCAGTTATTATTACTAAGATAGGTTTCCCACTCGGTAATACGTGAATTTTTTAACACTCTTGGGAATTTATTTGCACTGCCCTCTTTACCCGAAATCTTCATGTAATTATAAAAAACATGCGATGGCAAAACCTTAACATAAACATCCTGAATAGCTTCCATACGCTCAACACGATAGTCATCATTAAGATTTTTCAAGTGTTTATCTATCACCTCTGCTGCATGGTTGCCATCCAATGCGTCATCAGTTCCAATAAACCACTTGTGGGCAAACAAGCTTCCATGGTGAACCCCTATAACTGTAAATTCCTTAATTTCAATATCCAATTCATCTTGTAACAGCTCAATGGTGCGATTCATATTTTCCTGCGACAGGTGTTCGCCACAGATACTAATAAATTGACTTGTTCTACCGGTTATCACAATCTCAGATTTATTTTTATCGACAAACTTTATTGTATCTCCCAGTAAATATCGCCATGCCCCGGCATTTGTGGTCATAAGTATAGCGTAATCAACATTTTCTTCAATATCAGCAATAGTTAATGTTGTAGGTTTACCAATAAAATTACCGTCATCATCAAAATTATTGCTGTTAAAAGGAACAAATTCATAGTAAATTCCATTGTCTAAAACCAACTCCATTCCCTTAGTATTTAATCCATTCTGAAAGGCGATAAATCCCTCAGAAGCAAGGTACGATTCGTTGTACAAAAGAGATTTAGAGATAAGTTTTTCAAAACTCTTTAAATATGGTTTAAACGACACGCCACTATGAACATAAACGGCTAAATTTGGCCAAATATCATGTATCGATTTCAGGTTATATTCGTTAATAATGCGTTCCATTAGTATCTGAACCCAGGCAGGAACACCAACAATTATACCAATATCCCAAGATGGTGCTTTTTTAACCATCTCATCAAGTTTTGTTGCCCAATCAACGGTACGCGAAATACGCCTGCCCGGTCTGTAAAAATGCTGAAACCAAAAGGGAATATTAGCAGCAGTTATACCTGATAAGTCTCCCTCATAATATGAACCGTTATATTGAAGATGTGTGCTTCCTCCTATCATCAATATACCTTTTTCATAAAAATCCAGTGGGAAATCAAATTTTGTTGTGGAAATAAGCTGTCGTAATGTTACTTGCTTTATACCATGCAACATGTCACTTGTAATTGGAATATATTTACTCGATGCATCAGAAGTACCGGAGCTGAGAGCAAAATATTTAACCTTGCCGGGCCATGTAACATACGATTCACCATTTAGCGACCTATACCACCATCGCTTATACATCGATTGATAGTTGTGTACAGGAACAACAGCTTCAAATGACTTTTGTAAATCTGCCGAATTAATAAGCTCAGAAAACTTATAATGTTCACCTATTGCAGTAAATTGTGACTTCCTCAACAACTTTAACAACTCTTTTTTTTGTGTTATCGCAGGATTATTCCTTCGCTTTTGTTTCTCAACAGGCAAGTTGCGCAATTCAAATGCTTTCTTAATAATACTCCCTAATATTGGCATAGTCTGTTAAATTAAGAACGGACAAATTTATAAAAATAGTTGGCATAAGCTATTTTTATAAAATAATACAGCAAAACATTATTGTATTGTACATTACTTTTATCGGTTTTGGCAATACTAACCTACAATTAATAATTATATGTAAAATACTGAATATATGCCTGTTATACAGCAGCCAAATAAGTATATTTCAGGTTATAAACTATAGCTCCATAGGATAATGAATGTTATATAAAAAATATTATATTATATAATCAAATCCACTATATTTTGCATCTTTGTAGTTTAATTAAAAAATTAGTTGTGATT